>JBQTIS010000198.1:0-7128 GCA_052387895.1 Rhodospirillales bacterium
GGAGGGCCGCCCATAGTGGCCGGGATGAAGCAACCGCCACGCGAATTCCTGGTCCGCCCGAACCCGCAGGACCCGGCGCTTGTGGAGCGCGTCCAGGGCACCGACCAGGACGGAAAGCCGGTGGAAACCGCCGTGCCGCAGGAACGGCCGCTGACGCTGTTCCTCAACGGCCGCGAGATCGTGACCATGATGACCGTGGGCGACTACCCGGACTGCCTGGCGGTCGGGTATCTGCTCAACCAGAACATGCTGAAGGCCGACGACACGGTGACCGGCGTGGATGTGGACCTCGAGATCGACACGGTCGTCGTGCGCACGGCGCGCGAGACCAATTTCGAGGACAAGCTGAAGAAAAAGACGCTCACCTCGGGCTGCGCCCAGGGCACGGCCTTCGGCGACCTGATGGAGAAGTTCGACCAGGTGAAGCTGCCCAGGGAAGCGGTGCTGAAGACCTCGTGGATCTACGCGCTGTCGAAGAAGATCAACCTGACGCCGAGCCTGTATCTCGAGGCCGGGGCGATCCATGGCTGCGTGCTGTGCGAACAGGACCGGCCGCTGATCTACATGGAGGACGTGGGCCGGCACAACGCCATCGACAAGATCGCGGGCTACATGCACCTCCACAAGATCGGGCCGGAGGGCAAGATCTTCTACACCACCGGGCGGCTGACCTCGGAGATGGTGATCAAGTGCGTGCAGATGCGCATTCCGATCCTGATCTCGCGCTCGGGCTTCACCGCCTCGGGCGTCCAGCTCGCGCGCAAGGCGGGCCTCACGCTGATCGGCCGCGCCAAGGGCAAGCGCTTCGTCGCGCTCGCGGGGCAAGAGCGCATCCGCTACGACGCCGACCCCAAGCAGGCCGACGAAGAATCCCCGCGCCACCAGCGCAAGGGCGCGCATATCGACGATGCCGCCTAGCACCCGGCCGGCCAAGCTGCGTTTCGCGCCCGCCACGGCCGGCCGCTGGAACGACATCGAGCGCCTGTTCGGGCCGCGCGGCGCCATGGCCGGGTGCTGGTGCATGTGGTGGCGCTTGAGCCGCGCCGAATTCAAGAAGGGCGCGGGGGCCGGTAACCGCTTGGCGTTCAAGCGCATCGTCGAACGGGGCGCGGCGCCGGGCATCCTGGCCTATGAAGGCGGGGAGCCGGTGGGCTGGTGCTCGGTCGCGCCCAAGGCCGATTTCGCCTCGCTCGACCGCTCCCGCACCAAGCGCCTGGACGACACCCCCACAGATCCCAAGACCTGGGCCGTGACGTGCTTCTTCATCCCGCGCCCGCATCGCGGCAAGGGGTTGAGCGAGGCGCTGTTGCGCGAAGCCGCCGCCTATGCCCGCCAGCGCGGCGCCAGGACCGTCGAGGGCTATCCGATCGACGCCGGCAAGAAAGAGATGGATTTCACCGCGTTCATGGGCACCGTGGCTGTGTTCCAACGCTGCGGCTTCAAGGAGGCGGCGCGGCCGGTGCCGAACCGCCCGATCATGCGCCGTCAGACAGGGCGTTGAGCGTGGACAACCCGGTCACGCCGCAGCGCGTGGTTGGCGTGATCCTGGCCGGCGGCCTGTCGCGGCGCATGGGCGGCGGCGACAAGTCGCTCAGGTTGCTCGGCGGCCGGCCGATCCTCACGCATGTGATCGCCCGGGCGCGCGGGCAGGTGGGGCGGCTGGTGCTGAACGCCAACGGAGACCCCCGGCGCTTCGCCCGGTTCCGGCTTCCGGTCGTGGCCGACAGCGTGGAGGGGTTCGCCGGGCCGCTCGCGGGCGTGCTGGCGGGGCTGGACTGGGCGCGCGAGCACGCCCCGGACTGCCCCTATGTCGCCAGCTTCGCCGCCGACGCGCCGTTCCTGCCGCGCGACCTGGTGCCGCGGCTGCTGGAGGCGGTGGACCAGGGCAGGAAGGCCGATCTGGCCTGCGCGCGGTCGGCGGGCCAGGACTATCCCGTAATTGGCTTATGGCCCATGCGCCTGGCGGAAGAATTGCGCCATGCCCTGGTTGAAGAAGGCTTGCACAAGGTCGATATCTGGACCGCGCGCTATCGCCTCAAGGCGGTTGAGTTTCCGACCGAGCCGGTCGACCCGTTCTTCAACGCCAACCGGCCCGAGGACCTGGCCGAAGCGGAACGGCTGCTGCCGTCGGCGGGATGATATCGGGAGGTTTTTTGAAGTAGCTGGGCGCGGCGCCTCCCGACCGCCCAAGGTTTCGAGGCGCCGCGCCCTACGGATGCAACCCTCGCTAGCGGGTGATCCGATGCTTGGCAGTCTGCCCGGATAGGTCCAGTTTTTCTGTGACCACTGTCACCGGGCGGTAGTGACGGCGGTCACGGGCGAAAAACCCTGGTAAACTGCGGTTTTCAGGCCCTTTGAAGGGGGTGGGAGATGGCCAAGGCCAAGCGGCCGGGGAAACCGGCCAAGCCCCGTGCAACGGCGGGTGGCGGGCGCGAGTCGAATCCGGGCCGCGCCGCGCTCGAGGCGGCCATGCGTCTGACCCAGTCCAGGGGCTGGCGCAATGTGACCCTGGCCGGCGTGGCGGCGGAATGCGGCATGAAGCTGGACGAACTTTACCGGCTCTACCCCTCGCGGGCGGCGCTGCTGGCGGGGTTCCAGCGCCTGATCGACGGGCGCGTGCTGGCGGCAGGCGTGGTTGAGGCTGATGCGGGCTCGGCCCGCGACCGGCTGTTCGAGGTGATGATGCGGCGCTACGAGGCGCTTCTGCCTTACCGCGAGGCCATCACCAGCATCGCCGCGGACGCTCCGCGCGACCCCCTGGCGCTGTTATGCCTGGCCGGGCCAATGCGCCGGTCCATGGCCTGGATGCTCGAAGCCGCCGGGATATCCGCCGGCGGGCCGCCGGGGCTGCTGAAGGCCAAGGGCTTGGCCCTGGTTCACGGTGCGGTGATGCGGGTCTGGCTCAACGACAAAAGCCCCGACCTGGCACGGACCATGGCCGCGCTCGACCGCGCGCTGAAGCGCGTCGAACCTATTGCCGAAATGCTGTTCGCTGGACGCTGGCCAGGGGCGTTCGGAAAGCCGTCCAAGGGGTAGGCACGGGATACGCGAATTAACCGATTCTTATTGCACTGCACAAAATTCTCTTGACCGCTGCCTTGAACCCAGGCACATTGCCGCTATATTGCATTGCAGCATAGACGACGGGCGCCGGCGGGCGGATGGCCCGCGTTTGGACCCCTACCCCCTGGAGCAAGCGATGAGCAAGACCAACCCCTTCGCCGATCTGGACTTCACCAAGTTCATGGGCGAGTTCAAGATGCCCGGCATGGACTTCAAGATGCCGGAAGTGAACGTGGACCTGCTGGTGCAGGCCCAGCGCAAGAACTTCGAGGCGTTCGCGTCCGCCAACCAGTTGGCGTTCGAGGGCATCCAGGCCGTGGCGAAGCGCCAGGGCGACATCGTGCGCGAGACCATCGAAGAGCTGACCAAGATCGGCAAAGAGCTGGCCTCGGTCGACCAGGCTCCCGAGGCGCGCGTGGCCAAGCAGGCCGAGCTGGCCAAGGCCGGTTTCGAGAAGGCGATCGCCAATCTGCGCGAGCTGAGCGACATGATGATCAAGGCGAACGGCGAGGCGGCCGAGGTCATCACTCACCGCATCTCCGAGGCGCTGGACGAGGTCAAGGACGCCGCCATCAACGGCAAGGCGCACACGGCCAACGGCACGGTCTGGCACGCCTAAGCGGGTGTTCCTCCCTAATTACAGGGGCGGGCGGTCCCTATGGGACGGCCCGTCTTGTTTTGGGGCGCAGGCGTTGCCCGCCGCGCGGGGCGCTGGTAGCTTCCGCGCCCTCGCGACAGGGCCGGATTGCATGAGCACGATCAGCTACGACGACTTCGCCAGGGTCGATATCCGCGTCGGCACCATAACCGCGGCCGAGCCCTATCCCGAGGCGCGCAAGCCCGCCTATAAGCTCACGGTCGATTTCGGGCCCGGCATCGGCCTCAAGCGCAGCTCGGCCCAGATCACGAAATACTACATGCTGGAAGAACTGCCCGGCCGCCAGGTCGCCGCCGTGGTCAATTTCCCGCCCAAGCAGATCGGCAAGTTCATGTCGGAAGTGCTGGTGCTGGGCTTTCCCGACGCCGAAGGCAACGTGGTTCTGGCGGCTGTGACCCACCCCGTGCCCAATGGCGGCAGGCTTTTCTAAGGCGATGGGCGGCCAGGTCGCTTCCTACCGAACCCGCCATCGCGTTTGTCCGGCCTGCGGCGTGGACAATGCCCGGCGACCGCCCGGCCCCTATTCCAAGGGCGAATGGCGCGTGAAGGCATGCGCGTCCTGCGGCTTCGTCTATCTCGAGAACGCCCCCGTCTATGAAGAGCTGGCGGTCGTCCATGCCTGGGAGAAAAGCGCCGTCGCCGAGGGCGAGGCGCGCAAGCGCGAAAGCCCGGTGCTGCAAGCCGTCAGCAAGGGAACGCGCTTCCGTCTGCACTGGTTCAAGCGCAGGCGGGTGGCCGATCTGGCGCGGGCGTATCTACCGCCGGGACGGGTGGTGGACGTGGGCTGCGGTGATGGCGCGCAGATCGCCGCCCTGCCCCAGGGCTATGTGCCCTGCGGCATCGAGATTTCCACCGCCATCGCCGCGCGCGCGCAGGCCGCGCTCGAACCGCGCGGCGGGTTCGCGGTGAACGCCCCGGCGATCGAGGGGCTGAAGCGCCTGCCTGCGGGCGGCTTCACGGGCGTGGTGATGCGCTCGTTCCTGGAGCACGACAGCGACCCGCGCGATACGCTGGCGGGCGTGGCGCGGGCGCTGGCGCCCGGCGGGGCGGCGATCATCAAGGTGCCGAACTACGCAAGCGTGAACCGGATAGTGATGGGCCGGCGCTGGTGCGGCTTCCGCTGGCCCGACCACGTCAACTATTTCACTCCCGCGAGCCTTACGCGCATGATCGAAGGGACGGGATTGCGGATCGCGCGCTTCGGGTTCCTAGACCGCCTTCCGACCAGCGACAATATGTGGATGGTGGCGCAAAAACCGGCATAGGCATCCGGGCATCCCTGGCGGAATGCGCCGATGGCCACTAGATTCAGGTCATGTCCGATGTATTGCTGTCCATCCCCGCCGCCCGGCCCGCGCGCACCGGCCAGGGCAAGCCATTCAAGCTGGCCTCGGACTACCAGCCCGCGGGCGACCAGCCCCAGGCGATCGACGCGCTGATCAAGGGCGTCGAGGCGGCCGAGAAGGACCAGGTGCTGCTGGGCGTCACCGGCTCGGGCAAGACCTTCACCATGGCGCATGTCATCCAGACCGTGCGCCGACCCACGCTGGTCCTGGCGCCCAACAAGACGCTGGCGGCGCAGCTCTACGGCGAGATGAAGGGGTTCTTTCCCGACAACGCGGTCGAGTATTTCGTGTCGTACTACGACTACTACCAGCCCGAGGCCTATGTGCCGCGCACCGACACCTATATCGAGAAGGAATCCTCGATCAACGAGCAGATCGACCGGATGCGCCACTCCGCCACCCGCTCGCTGTTGGAGCGCGACGACGTGATCATCGTCGCCTCGGTCAGCTGCATCTACGGCATCGGCTCGGTCGAAAGCTACAGCCGCATGGTGTTCGACGTGGAGCTGGGCAAGCGCGTGGACCGCGCCGAGCTGCTGAAGCGGCTGGTGGAGCTGCAATACCGGCGCAACGACCTGGCGTTCCAGCGCGGCGCGTTTCGCGTGCGCGGCGACACGGTCGAGGTGTTCCCGGCGCACTACGAGGACCGGGCCTGGCGCATCGGCCTGTTCGGCGACGAGGTGGAATCGATCCACGAATTCGATCCGCTGACCGGCGAGAAGACCGCCGAGGTGCAGTCGATCACCATCTACCCGAACAGCCACTACGTGACGCCCCGGCCGACGCTGATCCAGGCGATCAAGCAGATCCGCGTCGATTTGAAGGCGCGGCTGGAGGAACTCAACGCCGGCGGCAAGCTCTTGGAGGCCCAGCGCCTGGAGCAGCGCACGATGTTCGACCTGGAGATGATGGAGACCACCGGCTCGTGCGCCGGCATCGAGAACTATTCGCGCTACCTGACCGGCCGCAAGCCGGGCGAGCCGCCGCCCACGCTGTTCGAATACCTACCCAAGGACGCGCTTTTGATCGTCGACGAGAGCCACGTCACCGTGCCGCAATTGGGCGGCATGTACCGCGGCGACTACGCGCGCAAGTCCACCCTGGCCGAATACGGCTTCCGCCTGCCGTCCTGCATCGACAACCGGCCGCTGAAGTTCGAGGAATGGGAGGCGATGCGGCCGCAAACCGTGTTCGTCTCGGCCACGCCCGGCCCGTGGGAGCTCGAGCGCACATCAGGCGCCTTCGTGGAGCAGGTGATCCGCCCGACCGGCCTGATCGACCCGGTGTGCATCGTCAGGCCGACCGAAAAGCAGGTCGACGACCTGCTGGCGGAGTGCAAGGAATGCGCCCGGAAGGGCCAGCGCGTGCTGGTGACGACGCTGACCAAGCGCATGGCCGAGGCGCTGACCGAATACATGCACGAGGCGGGCGTGCGCGTGCGCTACCTGCATTCCGACATCGAGACGCTGGAGCGCATCGAAATCCTGCGCGACCTGCGCCTGGGCGCGTTCGACGTGCTGGTGGGCATCAACCTGCTGCGCGAGGGGCTGGACATTCCGGAATGCGCGCTGGTGGCGATCCTCGATGCCGACAAGGAGGGCTATCTGCGTTCCAAGACCTCTCTGGTGCAGACCATCGGCCGCGCCGCGCGCAACATCGACGGGCGCGTGCTTCTGTACGCCGACGTGATGACCGACTCGCTGAAGGGCGCCATCGCCGAGACCAACCGGCGGCGTGAAAAGCAACAGGCCTACAACGCCGCCAACGGCATCACGCCGGAAAGCGTGCGCACGCGCATCGCCGATATCCTGGACAGCGTGTACGAGCGCGACCACGTCACGGTCGCCACCGGCGACGACGGCACGCAGCACCTGGTGGGCCACAATCTCAAGGCGCATATCGCCGACATGGAAAAGCGCATGCGCGCCGCCGCCGCCGACCTGGAATTCGAGGAAGCGGCGCGGCTGCGCGACGAGATCAAGCGCCTGGAGCAGTTCGACCTGGGGATCGAGGGCGGCGTGGCGGGCTCGGTCTTGAAGGCCCAGCTTGGCCAAAAGCGCC
>JBQTIS010000199.1:0-3064 GCA_052387895.1 Rhodospirillales bacterium
CCCCAACCCAGGATCGAGGTGGCTGGCTCCTGCTGTTCGAGCGGGAGCGGGATAGCGCCGATCGAAGAGCAGAGCTGCGCCGGCGAGTGCAAACTGCTGCTGGCCCGAGGCTATCTGCCCGTGACCCTAGTCAGCCTATTGATACAAAAGGAAAAAGTTCTGTGAGCGCCATCACAGCGAAAAGCCGGCGTTAAGCATATTGTGCCGTTCATGGAGAAACCCTGGAAAAAGGGAAGAACGGCGATGACCAGGACCTACTTCGACAAACCGATATTCCGGTTCAATTTCGCCGCAACGCTGCCGACGGTGATCGGCGGCCTGGTGGTGTGGTCGGGCTGCCTGCTGCTGATGATCTAGCGCGGCGCCGCCTTAAAGTTTCCAGTCCGTTCCGAAAACGATCGGGGCCGGCGTCGCAACCGCCGGCCCCGCGTCATTTCTGACGTAATTGGCTCCCCGGGCCTGATTCGAACAGGCGACCAACCGGTTAACAGCCGGTTGCTCTACCGCTGAGCTACCGGGGATCAGGGCGCGCGGCTTATAGCAAACACCCACGGGCTTAGAAAGCGCAAGTTGCGCCGCGGCATCGGTTCGCGCCGGGCCCGATCCTTCGCCCCGACGCGCCCGCTTTCGCCGCTGGAGGCCGGGGCCGGAATCGAACCGACGTACGGGGATTTGCAGTCCCCTGCATGGCCACTCTGCCACCCGGCCTAAGCCCGCGGGACATGCGGTGTAGCGGATGCCCGCCCGCCGTTCCAGCGGAAACATTGGCCTTCGCGGTCAACGGGTTGTGTTGCCCCGGGCAACGCCGTATAACGCTGGCGGAACGGGTACAGGGGCAATCGGCAGCGGCCATCGCTCAACGCCGCGCGGGCATGTCATGACGACCGCGATCTACGCCGAAGCGCGCCGCAACATGGTGGACAACCAGTTGCGCGCCAACACCGTCACCGACGAGGCATTGCTCGCCGCCATCGGCGCGCTGGCGCGCGAGCAATTCCTTCCCGAGCGGTTGCGGGGCTGCGCCTATGTCGACGAGGACGTGCCGCTGGGCAACGGTCGGTTTCTGGTGGAGCCGATGGTGCTGGCGCGCCTGATCCAGGCCGCCGAGGTGGGACCGGGCGGCCATGTGCTCGATGTCGGCTGCGCCACCGGCTATTCCACGGCGGTGCTGGCGCGGCTGGCCAAGTCGGTGGTGGCGGTGGAATGCGACGCCGGCTTGGCGCGACAGGCGCGCGGCGCGCTGGAAAGACTGGGCATCGCCAACGCGACGGTGGTGGAAGGCCGCCTCGACCAGGGTCATTCGGCATCGGCGCCATACGACGCGATCGTGATCGGCGGCGCGATCGAACGGCTGCCGCCGGCGCTGGCGGGCCAGCTGGCGCAAGGCGGCCGGCTGGTCGCGGTGCTGCTGTCGGGTGAACGCGGCCGGGTGGGCCAGGCGAGCCTCTACACCGGCCGGCCGTTGACGCGCGTGCCGCTGTTCGACGCGGCGACCGGCCGTCTGCCCGGCTTCGCCGCCGATCCCGGTTTCGTGTTCTAGGACGGCGCCGCATGGCCGACGCGACGCTCGAAATCGGCCCGAAGGACCTGGTGATGATGCGCGAGCGGGGCGCCAAGCACCTGGTGGTGGACGTGCGCGAGAAATGGGAGCTCGACGTCGCGGCGCTGCCCGACGTGAAGCACATTCCGTTGGGCGAGTTGCAGACGCGCTTCGCCGAGTTGCCGAAGGACCGGCCGCTGGTGATGTTCTGCAGGTCCGGCCGGCGCAGCATGGACGCGGCCCTGTTCCTGCGCCAGCGGGGCTACGCGCAGGCCGTCAATCTGCGCGGCGGCGTGCTTGCCTGGGCGGCGGAGGTCGATCCGTCGATGAAGACCTACTGATGCCGGGGCGCGCGCTCGCTTTCCGCCTATTGGCCGGCGCGTCCGTCCTGGTCGCGGCCGCGAGCGTCGCCCGGGCGCAGTCGTTCGAGCAGGCGCTCGGCGACGCCTATCTCAACAATCCAACGTTGCGCGCCCAGCGCGCCAATCTGCGCGCCACCGACGAGAACGTGTCGATCCAGGAATCGGGCTGGCGGCCCAAGGTCCAGGCCGACGCCACCGCTGGCCCCAGTTATGCCGAGTTGCGCTCGCGCGCGCGCCAAACCCAGCTCATCGGCCCGCATCAGCAGTCGATCACGCTCACCCAGCCGGTGTTCCAGGGCTTCCGCACCGTCGCCGGCGTGCGCCAGGCCGAGAACCAGGTGCTCGCTGGCCGCGCCACGCTGCAGGTGACCGAGCAGACGGTGCTGCTCGACGGCGTGACCAGTTTCATGAACGTGGTGCGCGACCAGTCCGTGCTCGAACTTACCATCAACAACGAGCAGGTGATCCGCCGCCAGCTCGAGTCGACCCAGGATCGCTTCCGCGTCGGCGAGGTGACCCGCACCGACGTGGCGCAGGCGCAGTCGCGCCTGGCCCAGGCCACGGCCCAGCGCATCGCCGCCGAAGGTGTGCTGCAAACCTCGCGCGCCACGTTCCAGCGCGTCATCGGCACCTATCCCGCCAAGCTGGCGAAGCCCGAGCCCAAGCTCGATCTGCCGGCGTCGCGCGAGGACGCGGCTTCGCAGGCCGGCGGCAGCAACCCGAACGTGGTGGCGGCGCGCTACAACGAGCGCGCGGCGCAAGCCAACGTCACCGTCACAACCGGTCAGATGCTGCCCGAGATCAACCTGAAGGGCACCGTGCTGCGCGAGGACCGCATCGGCGGGCTGGTCAATAACCTCGGAGAGAGCGCGCAGGTGACCGCGGTGCTGACCATGCCGCTTTACACCTCCGGCTCGGTCGAGGCCCAGGTGCGCCAGGCCAAGCAGGTGCAGGGCCAGCGGCTGATCCAGATCGAGGAGCAGCGCAACCTGGCGGTCGAGGCCGCCACCACCGCGTGGGAAACCTGGATCAGCGCCAAGGCGCAGATCGTCTCGTTCACCGAGCAAGTTCAGGCCTCCGCCATCGCGCTGGACGGCGTGCGCCAGGAAAACCTGGTCGGCAGCCGCACCGTGCTGGACGTGCTGGACGCGGAGCAGGAATT
>JBQTIS010000200.1:0-2868 GCA_052387895.1 Rhodospirillales bacterium
GACGGGCAAGGTGGACGCGGTGATCGGCGCCTACCGCAATTTCGAGCTGAACCAGATCGAGATCGAGGGCAAGGGCCGCAAGGGCCGCGCCTTCTACGTCGAGGAGGAAGGCGTGCCGGTCTACGACGAGCTGATCGTCGTGGCGCACAAGGACAAGCTCAAGGACCCGCGCTTCAAGCGCTTCGTGGCGGCGATCGAGAAGGGCGCGCTGTTCCTGACCAACAACCCCGACGAGAGCTGGCGGCTGTTCATCGCCCGCCAGAAGGATCTGGACGACGAGCTCAACCGGCGCGCCTGGCGCGACACGCTGGCGCGCTTCGACAAGCGTCCGGCGGCGATGGACAAGGGCCGCTACGAACGCTTCGCCCAGTTCCTCAAGGACAAGGGCCTGGTGAAGGACCTGCCGCCTCTCGAGCAGTACGCCGTGGAGTTGCCGTAGGCACGACCCATATTTTGCCGCAATCGAATGGTCGCCTGCCTGGGCGATGGCGAAGGTGCCTGAACAGAAGCTTTTCGTCGGCACGCTGGCAGCGGCCGGCGTCGGTTGCTGGGTTTGTGCCGCGACCTTCGCCGCCGATCCGCTGCAAGCCGTACTTCATTCTGTGGACCGGGGTGCGCGAATCGAGCTTTCCTGCGCCCCTCGGAAATCCATCGAAGTCATGGTTTCAGGACACCGTGACGGCCCCCTGATTCAAACGCCAGATCACAGTGCGGGGGCAGGCAAAAAAGGCTCGGTCCAATACACATTCGACGGACAGGGGCCGTTCTTGGAAGACTGGCTGCTCCGCGACGACGGTTTTACCCCGCGTACGCGCGAGCAGTTGGCGGCCTTCGTGACTGGAATCGGCTCCGGGCACGTGTTGTTCCTGGGCATGCATGGGATGCGCCCGTTTGAATTCCAACTCGATGAGTATGCCGGCCAGTTGCGCGCGTTCGCATCAGCCTGTCGCCACAAACCATAGTCTCCTTTCGCCAGCCTCCGGGCCTATCGGGGTGCGCCATATTCACCGATTGTGATATTCTGCCTGCCATGCGCGTCGAGTTGAACTACGGCAAGGGCGCCTTGCCGGTCGAGCTGCCGGACGGCCTGGACGTGAGCGTCATCCGCAAGCCGGCCATGCCCGCGATCGCCGATCCTGCGGGCGCGATGCGCGCCGCGCTCGCCGATCCCGTGGCCGCGCCGGCGCTGAAGGAGATCGCGCGCGGCAGGAAAAGCTGCTGCGTCCTGATCTGCGACATAACCAGGCCGGTGCCCAACGGGGTGATCCTGCCGATCCTGCTGCGCGAGCTGCTGGACGCGGGCATGAAGCCCGAGCAGGTGCGCGTGCTGGTCGCCACGGGCCTGCACCGCCCCAACGAGGGCGCGGAGCTGGCCGAGCTGGTGGGCGATCCCTGGGTGCTGCGGACCTTCCCAGTGGAAAACCACTTCGCGCGCAACGACGCCGACCACGTGGATTTGGGCCTCTCCGCGCGCGGCGTCCGGTTCCGCCTCGACCGGCGCTTGGTCGAGGCCGATCTCAAGATCGCCACCGGGCTGGTCGAGCCGCATTTCATGGCCGGCTACTCCGGCGGGCGCAAGGTGATCATGCCGGGCGTGGCGCACGCCGATTCGATCCGCCGCTTCCACAGCGCCGAGTTCATGGAGCACCCCAACGCGCGCAACTGCGTGCTCGACGGCAATCCGCTGTACGAGGTGCAGCTGGCCGTGCTGAAGGCGCTGGGCCGGGTTTACGCCGTCAACGCGGTGATCGACGACCGCCGCCGCCCCAGCTTCCTCAATTTCGGCGAGATCGTCGAGAGCCACCTCGCCGCGGTCGCGCATATCCGCGGCTTCGCCGAGGTGCCGGTGGCGCGGCGCTTTTCCACGGTGCTGACCAGCGCCGCCGGGTATCCGCTGGACCGCACCTACTACCAGACCGTCAAGGGCATGGTGGCGCCGATGGACATCCTCAAGCCCGGCGGCGAGCTGATCGTCGCCTCGGCCTGCACCGAGGGCATGGGCAGCCGCGAGTTCGTCGAGGCGCAGCGGCGCTTCGTCGCGCAGGGGCCGGACGCGTTCCTCGACGGCCTCAAGGCCAAGACCAGGGCCGACATCGACGAATGGCAGACCGAGATGCAGCTGAAGCCGATGCGCGTGGGCTCCATCCGCCTGTTCGCCGAGGGCCTCAAGGGCGATGAGCGCGGGCTGACCGGCGTCGACATGATCGAGGACGTTGCCGCCGCCGTGACGGCCAGCGTCAAGCGCTCGGGCGACCGTGCGGTGGCGGTCGTGCCGGAAGGCCCCTACGTGGTGCCGCAATATCGGGCTTGACGCCGGGTTTCCCGGCTCGATCGAACAAGCGCGGATAGCCGGGTCAAGCCCACGGCTGTCCGGTTTAGCAAGCGCACCGTCGCACGAAAACGAAGACCGTCATGGCCGGGCCGTCCTCCGAACCCCCGGGCTGTGACCCGGGGGGAAGGAGGACGAGTCCCGGCCATCCACGCCGGCAAGCCGCTGAATTCATGCCGAGATGGAACGGCGAGCGGACGGCGTGCAGACGCACGACGTGGATGACCGGGACAACCCCCGGATCAAGTCCGGGGGCGGTCATGACGATCGTGGGACGGGCGAGAGCGAGTCCCGCCGCGGCCGCGATCGATGCCGCGCGTCACACGCTGGATCGCGTTTCCCGTTCGCTCAAACAGCGCCGCAGCTTTGCGGTCGAAACGACTTTGGCTGGAAGAGGGCACTTGCGACGCGCGCGGGCGGCCAAGAAGGACGGCTGGAATGTGGCCCTCGTATTCATCGGCCTGACCGACGCCGCCCTAGCGCATTTTCCGATCAAGTTGCGTCACCCCCTCCCTACCCCTCCCCCTTGAAGGGGGAGC
>JBQTIS010000201.1:0-15623 GCA_052387895.1 Rhodospirillales bacterium
GGCCTGAACCCCGACGGGATTCCGGCCTTGGCGCGCAAGCGCGGCGACGTGCTGGGATTCGTCGAAATCCATATCGAGCAGGGCCCGGTGCTGGAAGCGAAGGGACTTCCGGTAGGGGTGGTGACGGCCATCGCCGGCTGCACCCGCCTGGCGATGCGGCTCGAGGGCGAGGCCGGGCACGCTGGCACGGTGCCGATGCCGGGCCGGCGCGACGCGCTGGCCGGGGCGGCGGAATGCGCGCTCGCGGTCGAGCGCCTGGCCGCGGGTCGGCGCGACGTTGTGGCGACGGTCGGGCAATTGTCGCCGGAACCGGGCGCGATCAACGTCATTCCCGGCGCCGCGCGATTCAGCGTGGACGCACGCGCGCCCGCGGACGGCGAGCGCCACGCGCTGGTGGCGGACATCGAACGCGCGGTCGGCGAGATTGCCGGGCGGCGCAAGCTTGGACTGGCGATCGACCGCACGCTCGACGCCAAGGCCTGCGCCTGCACGCCCTGGATTATCGACCAAATCGAGGCCGCCGTCAGCGCAGAGGGCGTAAAGCCCTTGCGCCTGGTCAGCGGGGCGGGCCACGACGCCATGGCGATGGCCGATCTGACCGACGTGGGCATGCTGTTCGTGCGCTGCGAGCGCGGCGTCAGCCACAACCCGGCCGAGGCGATCACCGCCGAGGATGCGGGCATCGGCGCGCGCGTGCTATTGCGGCTGTTCGAGAAGTTCCGAAAACCCTAACGCGCCGGGTGTTCCTTGCGCCAATGCCGCGCGATGTCGACGCGCCGGCATATCCAAACCTTGTCGTGCTTCTGCACATGGTCGAGGAAGCGCGCCAGCGCCGCCGCGCGCCCGGGCCGCCCCGCCAGCCGGCAATGCAAGCCGACCGACATCATCTTGGGCCGGTCCTGCCCTTCGGCGTACAGCAGGTCGAACGAATCGCGCAGATAGGCGAAGAACTGGTCGCCGGAATTGAAGCCCTGGGCGGTGGCGAAGCGCATGTCGTTGGCATCCAGCGTATATGGAACGATCAGCTGGTCCTTGCCCGCGATCTTGACCCAATACGGCATGTCGTCGGCATAGGAATCGGCGTCGTAGAGAAAACCGCCCTCCTCCGCCACCAGCCGGCGGGTGTTGGGGCTGACGCGCCCGGTGTACCAGCCCAACGGTCGCTGGCCGGTCAGCTTTTCGATCGTCGCGACAGCGCGCTTGATGTGCGCACGCTCGATCTTTTCATCGATCTTCTGATAATCGATCCAGCGCCAACCGTGACTCGCCACTTCGTGCCCGCCCTCGACAAACGCCTTGGCGGCCCCGGGATTGCGCTCCAGCGCCATGCCCACGGCGAACACGGTGAGCGGCAGCTTGCGCTTCTCGAACAGGCGCAGCAGGCGCCAGACGCCGACGCGGCTGCCGTACTCGTAGATCGATTCCATGTTCATGTGCCGCTGGCCCAGGAGCGGCTGGGCGCCGACGATCTCCGACAGGAACGCCTCGGACGCGGCATCGCCATGCAGAATGCTGTTCTCGCCGCCTTCCTCGTAGTTCAGCACGAACTGCACCGCCACGCGCGCTCCGTCCGGCCAGTTGGCGCGCGGCGGGTCGCGGCCATAGCCCTTCATGTCGCGGGGATAGGCATTCATGGTTTGCGCCCCAACAGATCGGCCAAGGCAACGGCGATCACCTCGGTCGCCTTGTGGAGGTCGTCGAGCTTTAGGCGCTCGTCGGCGCCATGCGCGTTCGCCTCAAGCAGGGTGCGCGGCCCCGCGCCATAGACGACGGTGGGGATGCCCGCGGCGCTGTAGTGGCGCGCGTCGGTGTAAAGCGGCACGCCACGCGCCTTGATTTTGTCGAACACGGTCCGTGCGGCGGCAAGTATGGCGTCGGTCAGCCGCGCCTGATCTCCCACCGGCTTCAGCGGCATGGCCAGCATTACGCGCCGAACCCTGCACGAAATCCCGCGCCACCCGGTGGCCGCCTTCTTGATCTGCCGGGCCAGTTCGCGCTCCACTTCGACGGGGTTCTCCTCCGGAATCATGCGCCGGTCCAGGCGGAAGATCACGCGGTCGGGGACCACGTTGGTGTTGATGCCGCCCCGGATCAATCCGATCACCAGGCTCGGATGCGCGATGCCCGGCACCTTGGACCGCCGCCCGGCATAGCCGCGCCTGAGCTTGTAGAGCGCGGCCATTACGGCCGTGGCGGCTTCCAGCGCGTCGCGGCCGCTCGCGGGTTCGGCGGCGTGCGCCGATCTGCCGGCGATTTCGACCTCGAGATGCAAGCAGCCGTTATGCGCGGTGACGACGCCGTAGGAGAATCCGGCGGCGATGGCGTAGTCGGGCTTGACGATGCCGTTGTCGAGCAGCCACTTGGGCCCAAGCTGGCCGCCCGCCTCTTCGTCGTAGGTGAAGTGCAGCTCGACCGATCCGCCTAGCGCGGCGCCGCTCGCCTTCAACGCCCGCAAGGCGAAGGCATAGGTGGCGAAATCGGATTTGGAGACGGCAACGCCGCGGCCGTACATCCAGCCCTTGCGAATCTCGGCGCCATAGGGATCGGCGGTCCAGCCTCCGCCCGGCGGAACCACGTCGCCATGCGCGTTCAGCGCCACGGTGGGACCGGGCCCGAAGCGGTGGCGAACGACCAGGTTGATGATCGAAACCATGCCCCGCGCACGCACGACCTCTTCCGGAACCTCGTGCTTCTCTACGGAGAAGCCGAGGTCGCCCAGCAGGGCCGCCGCGCGTTCGGCATGGGGCCGGCAGTCGCCGGGCGGGTTGTCGGACGGCGTCTTTACAAGCTCCGCCAGGAACCGCGCCTGCGCCTCGCGGCTGTCGTGAAGAAAGCGGCGGATAGCGTCGCGCGACGGACCTGTCATTACATCCATTCCCGCCGGCGCGCGACGATCCGCGCCATTTGGCGATGGCGGCTTACCAAACGACCTGCCAGAAGATCATTATCAGCCCGACGACCGACACCGCCCAAACCGCCGTCCTGAGCCAAGGGACCCCGACAAGGTACACGAGCGCATAGCCCAGCCGCGCCCAGATGAACAATTGCGCGCCGAGCGCGGTGGTCGCGTTGAGCTTGCCGGCGGCATGCCCCGCCAGTACCAGCGCCGCGAACAGCACCAGATTTTCCAGCATGTTGCGGTGCGCCCGGATGGCGCGGCCCGCCCAGCCGGTGATTTCGGGCAATCCCTCGCGGTTGCCCGCAAGGGCCGGCAGTCCCACCTGAAGCATCGCGCCGACGACCGATATCAGCATCTGCACGAAAGCAAGGGCAGCGGCGTAAACCAGCAGTTTGACTTCGAGCGACATGGAATCTCTCCTCCGCGGCCAATGGAACCGCCCGGCCGCGGCGGCGATGCTACAGCGATTCCGGCGTGGGGTGAACCGCGGCGCGGGCGGCTAGAGATCGCGCGTGCGCCGCGCCATGGCGGCGTCCCACAGCTTGTCGCGGTCCTCGTCGAACACCAGGCGGGGATCCTCGGGCGCGACGAACCAGTCGTTGCGCGCCATCTCGCTCTCAAGCTGGCCGGGACCCCAGCCGGAATAGCCGAAGGCGATGAGCCACTTGTCGGGCCCCTTGGCGTTCGCGATGTCGACCAGGATTTCCCGGGACGACGTCATTGACACGCGACCGTCGACCTCTTTCGTCTCCGGCCGGCGGTACTCCGCGCTGTGCACGATGAATCCGCGTCCCGGACTGACCGGACCGCCGGCATAGACCGGAACGCTGAATTGCGCGTCGACCTTTTCGCCGACCGCTTCCAGAATCTCGGCCAGCGTCTGGCGCCCGATCAGGCGGTTGAGGACGATGCCGAAGGCGCCCTCGGCGTCGTGCCGGACCATCAAGATCACGGTACGCCGAAAGCGCGGGTCGCCCATGGTCGGCGCCGCGATAAGGAAATGCCCGCGCAGCGACTTGCGGACCGGCGGCGGATCGCCGGTGGGCGCGGTCGCGCCGAGATCGAGCCCCGGCAACACAAGCAGACCGATCGCTAAGGCCAAGCGCTTGAGCCATAAACGGGTCATGGAACACCGGCCGGTCGGCCGCGGCCCGTCGCCGCGGCGGGCGAAAGTATAACAAACGCGATTTCTCCACAGTCCAAACGTCGAATGGATATTGTATAAAATCGACAAAACTTCTACTTATTCAATGAGTTGCTTTCATCGACCTGGGCTGGAGGCATTTCGATGGCACAGGCGCATCCGTGGACCGGCGTTTATCCCGCCGTGACGACGAAATTCACGGCCGACGACCGGCTGGACATCGCCGAGATGGAGCGCTGCTTCGCGTTGCAGCTCGAGGCCGGCGTGCACGGGCTGATCGTCTGCGGCTCGCTGGGCGAAGCCTCGACGCTCGAGTTCGACGAGAAAGTCGCGGTGCTGATGACGGCGGTGCGCGTCGCCAGGGATCGCGTGCCGGTGCTGCTGACGGTCGTGGACGGCTCGACCCGCCGCGCCCAGGCGCTGGCGGAAACGGGAGCACGCAACGGCGCGGCAGGCGTCATGGTGCTGCCGGGCGTGCCCTACCGTTCGGAGGCGCGCGAGACGCTGGCGCACTACCGCGCGGTGGCCAAGGCCGGCGGCCTGCCCGTGATGATTTACAACAACCCGGTCAGCTATGGCGTGGACGTCACGCCGGCGATGCTGGCCGAGCTCGCGTCCGACCCGTTGTTCGTCGCGGTGAAGGAGTCGTCCGACGACGTGCGGCGCGTGACCAAGATCTTCAATGCCTGCGGCGACCGCTACCGAATCTTCACCGGCGTGGACAACCTAGCGCTGGAAAGCCTCGTCATGGGCGCGCATGGCTGGGTGGCGGGCCTGGTTTGCGCGTTTCCGGCCGAGACGGTGGCGGTATGGGACCTCGCCAGGGCCGGACGCATGGTCGAGGCGCTGGCGATTTACCGCTGGTTCCAGCCGCTGCTCGATCTCGATGTCTCGGCCAAGCTGGTGCAGAACAGCAAGCTGGTGGAGGCGCTGGCGATCGGCTCGAACGACCGTTGCCGCGCGCCGCGCCTGGCCCTGGCGGGAGAGGAGCGCGCCCGCATCGAGGCGATCGTGCGGAAGGCTTTGGCGTGCCGCCCCGCGCTAACCGCGCGCAAGCGCGCCAAGACGGCCTAGCGCCGGGGCATTCCTCCAAACCGCATTTCCATGCCTGGTTCGGCCGGCGCTACGATCGCCGAATGCGCGCCGTTCGCGGCCGGCCATCGGGATCGCTCCTATCGCTTGCCGGCGCAATGCCGGGCCACATCGGCATGGGTGGCGAACCAAACGCCCTTGTGCGCCTTCATGTGCCTGATCAGCTCCTCCAGGATGAAAATGCGCGAGCGATAGCCGATGACATGCGGATGCATGGTCAAGAGGAACAACCCGCCCTCGGCATGGGCGCGGTCGAATTCGCGGCGGAAGATGCCCAGCACCGCGTCCGGCGGGGTATAGGGCCTAAGCGCCTGAAAGCGGTTCATATTGAAATATACAGCGTCGTCGCGGATCCATTCCACCGGCAGCTCGACGATGCCGGTGGCCGCGCCGTTCTCCAGCAATTCATAGGGATCGTCGTCGGCCATCATCGACGAGTCATAGAGCAGGCCCAACTCGCGCTCGATCTTCAACGTCGCAGGCGAGAAATCCCAGGAGGGCGTGCGCATGCCGACCGGGCGGATTCCGGTGATCTTCTCCAGCGTGTCGGCGGCGCGGAAGTGCAACTCGCGCTCCTGCGGCTCGGGCACCACCGAGTTCAGCTCGTGGATCCAGCCGTGGAGGCCGATCTCGTGCCCTTCCGCCACCACGCGGCGCTGTTCGTCGGGATGCAGCAAGGCCGATACGCCAGGCACGAAGAACGACGCCCTGACTCCCGTGTCGGCGAGAAGCTTGAGGATTCGTGGCATGGCGACGCGCGCGCCATACTCGCCTTGCGACATTCGGCCGATCGACTTGCCGCCGTCGCGCAACTCGTTGGTCTCGTGGTCGCTGTCGAACGACAGCGCCACCGTACAACGCGCGCCGCCAGGCCACGACGCTGGCCGCAACGACTTGCCGGCGCGCACCTGGTCGACGCGGCGTCGCCATTCCTGTTCCGGCCATTGCCAGGGTTCCATGGTGCTTCTCCTCGTGCGAACGGTTCGTTTCAGGCCTCGGGTACCAGATGGCAGGCGGCCGATTGCTGCGGGCCGACGCGGCGCAGGATCGGAATGTCGGTCCTGCAGCGTGGCTCGGCCACGGGACAACGGGGATGGAAATGGCAGCCCGCGGGCGGCGCCAGCGGCGAGGGCAACTCGCCCGCGATCGGCTTAAAGCCGTGCCGCCCCTCGCGCCGGCGCTTCAGCCGCGGCACGCTGGCCAACAGGGCCTGGGTATAGGGATGCTTCGGCCCAGCGTAGATCGCGGATGTCGGCCCCAATTCGACGATGCGTCCCAGATACATGATCGCGACCCGGTCGCTGACATGGCGCACGACGCCCAGATCGTGACTGATGAACAGCGCCGTCAGATCAAGCGCCCGGCGCAGCTCGAGGAACAGATTCAGCACCTGCGCCTGGATCGAGACGTCGAGCGACGCCACCGGCTCGTCGCAGATCAGCAGATCGGGACGCATAGCAAGAGCGCGTGCCACGGCGATGCGCTGGCGCTGGCCGCCCGAGAACTGGTGCGGATAGCGGTCGGCATAGGACGGATCCATGCCGACGCGGCCCAGCCAATCCGCCAC
The DNA here is from genome assembly GCA_052387895.1 of Rhodospirillales bacterium. GTDB lineage: Bacteria > Pseudomonadota > Alphaproteobacteria > JAEULC01 > JAEULC01 > JAEULC01. Next base: position 6,703 of record JBQTIS010000201.1, read on the forward strand.
ATAGGCGCGGCTGTCGGCGCGGTCGACCAGGCCGTGCGCAATCGGCCCCTCGGCGACGGTATCGCCGACGCGCCGGCGCGGATTGAGCGAGGCGAAGGGATCCTGAAACACGGTCTGCACGCGCGTGGTCAGCTTGCGCGGCCGCGCGCCACCCGACATCACCGGCTTGCCGTCAAGCAGCGCCGTGCCCTCGCTTGGTGGCAGGATTCCGGCTGCGATGCGGCCGAGCGTGGACTTGCCGCAGCCCGATTCGCCCACCAGCCCCAGCGTCTCGCCGCGGGCGATGGCAAGCGATACGCCGTCCACCGCGCGCACCTCGCGTCTTTCGACCGCAGCGCCCAGTTTTGCGGCGATCCGGTCGCCGAGCGACAACGGCCGCTTGAAGCGCTTCGAGACGGCGCGCAACTCGAGCAATGGCGCGTTCACGCGGCCTCCAGAGGATGGAAGCAGCGTACCCAGCGGCCAGCTCCGCAGGCGGCGATCTCGGGCATGGCCGTGCAGGCTTCGTTGGCGCGCGAACAGCGTGCGCGGAAGGCGCAACCAGGCGGCAGGTCGATCAGCGCAGGAATGCTGCCGGGTATCTGGGCCAATGCGCGGCCGGGCGTGAGCTCGCCCGGCACCGAGTCGAGCACGCCGCGCGTATAGGGATGGCGCGGCGCGGCCAGAACCTCGTCGGCCGGCCCCTGCTCGACGATGCGGCCGGCATACATCACGGCGATGTCGTGCGCGAGGCTCGACACCACGGCAAGGTCGTGCGTGATCCAGATAAGCGCCACGCCGGTTTCGGCGCTGAGGCGTTGCATTTCCTGCAGAATCTGGCCTTGGATCGATACGTCCAGCGCCGTGGTGGGCTCGTCGGCGATGATGACGTCGGGGCGGTGCAGCAGCGCGATCGCACTGGCCACGCGCTGTCGCATGCCGCCTGAGAGCTGGTGCGGGTAGGTGTCGAGGCACTGTTCGGGCGACGGCAGGCCGACGCGGCCCAGGGCCAGCGTCGAGCGGCGGCGCACCTCGCCGGCGGCCAAGGGCTCGTGCGCCCGCAGCGCCATCGAAAGCTGCGTTCCCACGCGCAAAACCGGGTTCAAAGACATCATCGGGTCCTGGAAGATCATCGCGATCTTGCGGCCGCGCACTTGGCGTAACGCGTCCGGCCCAAGGCTTGTCAGTTCGAGGCCGTCGAGCCGCACCGATCCCTCGACCACCCGGCCTGGCGGGTCGACCAAGCCGACGATCGACAGGCCGGTGACGCTCTTGCCCGAGCCGGACTCGCCTACCAACCCCAGCACCTTGCCGCGTTCGAGCGACAGGTCGATGCCGTCGACCGCCTTCACCACCCCGTCGCGCGTGAAAAAATGCGTGCGCAGCCCGCGCACTTCCAGCGCCGCCGTCATCGTTTGAGCCGGGGATTGAGCTGGTCGCGAACCTGGTCGCCCACCAGGTTGATTGCCAGGATCAAGATAATCAACGCGACGCCGGGGTAGATCGATATCCAGTATCGCCCCGACAGCATGTACTGGAAACCGTTGGCAATCAGCATGCCCAGCGACGGCTCGGTCACCGGCAGGCCTAAGCCCAGGAACGACAGCGTGGCTTCGAGCGCGATGGAATTGGCGACTTGAACCGTGGCGACGACGATTAACGGCGGCAGACAGTTCGGCAGGATGTGGCGGAACACCACCGCTCGCGTCGACAGGGGAGTGGAGAGCGCCGCCTCGACATATTCCTTGGCCCGTTCGGCCGATGCCGCGCCGTGGGCGGTGCGGGCGAAATAGGCGTATTGCGCGGTGACCAGCGCGGCAATCAGCTGCGCCTTGCCCTGGCCCAAGATCGCCGACAGAACCAGCGCCAACAGGATCGCCGGAAACGAGAGCTGCAAATCGACGAACCGCATGATCAGCATCTCGACGCGCCCGCCGGCGAACGCGGCGATCGCGCCGAGCGACCCGCCGACGGCGAAGGCGATAGCGCCCGCGGCCATGCCGATCTGGATGGAAATTCGCAGACCATAGAGGATCGCCGACCACAGATCGCGTCCCTGCGCGTCGGTTCCGAGCCAATGCGCGTAACCGCCAGCGCCCACGAAGCCCGGCGGACGGCGCGCGTCGCCCAGCACCAACTTGCCGATGTCGTAGGGATTCTGCGGCGCGAACAACGGCGCCAGCACCGCAGCGCCCACGACGACGACGACCACCGCCAGCGCGCCTACCGCCACGCGGTTTTCGCTGAACTCGGTCCAGAAACGGCCGAGCGGCGTGGTGTCTCGGCGCGTCACGCCCGGCCCTGCCTGGCCCGTGGATCGAGCGCCGCATATGCGATGTCGACGAAAAAATTGATCATGATGAACAGGAAGGCGACCAGCATCAGGTAGGCGACCATCACCGGCCGGTCGAGCGACTGGATCGAATCGATGATCAGCTTGCCGAGGCCGGGCCAGGAAAAGATCGTCTCGGTCACCACGGCGAAGGCGAGCGTCGCGGCAAGCTCCAGGCCGAACACGGTGACGATCGGGATGGATATGTTTTTCAATACGTGCCCGAAGACCACCTTGTGTTCGGACAGCCCTTGCGCGCGCGCGAATTTGACGTAGTCCGACAGCGCCGCCTCGCGCATTCCGGCGCGGGCCAGGCGGATCATCAAGGCGAAGCGGAACAGCGACAGGGTAAGCGCCGGCAAAAACAAATGCTTGAGGCCGTTCAGTGTAACGAAGCTCCACGCCACGCCCAGAATCGGCACGGTGTCGCCGCGCCCGCCCGCCGGCAGCCAGCCCAGGTGCACTGCGAACACCATGATCAGGATCAGCCCGATCCAGAACGTCGGCACGGAAAATCCCAGGACTGACAGGCCCATGATAAGCCGCGCGGCCACGCCGTAAGGCCGATAGCCCGCATACATGCCCAGCGGCACGCCGATCAGCGTGGCGCCCAGCACGGCGGCGAGCGTCAATTCCAGCGTCGCCGGCAGGCGCGACAGGATGAGGTCGAGCACCGGCATGTTGAAGACGAAGGAGCGGCCGAAATCGCCGCGGACAAGCCGGTTGATGAACGAAAAATACTGCTCCCACAGCGGCCGGTCGAAACCGTACCGCGCGATGGTGTCGAGGCGAATCTGCTGCGTCACGTCGGGCGAGATCAGCACGTCGATCGGGTTGCCGATCGCAAATACGCCGACGAAGACCAGCGCCGAAATGACGACCATCACCACGGCCGCCTGCAGCACGCGTTGGATCAAAAAACCGAGCATGCCGCGCTCTTACCCCGGTTCGCGTTCGCGCCGCAACCGGGTCACGGCCAGCCGCGCTCGATCACCTCGCGCGTTTCCTCCACGGCCACGCTCCACAGCGCCAGCACTTCGTTGTCCGACCGCTCGTAGCGCCCGTGGTAGTTCCCATCCCCGACGATTTTGCGCACCTCGGCGGGGTTCGACATCTGCATGCGCGCCATATCGACCAACGGTTTTTCGGTTTTGGGAAATGCGACGCCCTTAATCCGCGTCCACGGGAAATTCTCCATCCAGCTGGCGTGCGAAGCGGCGGGATCGATTTCCATGACCTTGGCCCAGGTCTTGGGGGCCTTCCACCACTCGTGGAATTTCACGCGGGCGTCGCGCCGCCGGCCCATCCATTCCTTGATGAAGCCGAACACCGGCCCGTTGCCGCCATGGCCGTTGACCACAACGATGCGCCGAAAGCCGCCGCGGTAAAGGCTCTCCAGGATGTCGTCCACTAGCGCGATGTAGGTGGTCACGCGCAGCGTCACCGTACCCGGAAAATCGGCGAAATAAGGCGTGATGCCGTAGGGCAGCGCCGGATAGACGGGCACTCCCAGCGGCTCAGCTGCGTCAGCCGCCACTTTTTCCGATAGGATCATGTCGACGCACAGGCTCAAATAGGCGTGCTGCTCGACGCTGCCGATCGGCAGCACGCAGCGGTCGTCGCGCTTCACGCGCTCCTCGACCTGCATCCAGTTCATTTCGGCGATACGCATGGACTTCCCCTGTATGCTGCCGCCGCACCGGCGGCTAGGCGGCGCAACGACACTTGACCAAGCGCCCGAACTATCGTCAAGTTCCAGATGGAACCATCTGGGCGGGGGCCCGTTGAGACCCGAGGGGGCCATGGCCGACATGCCGCAAACGCTGTTGCTGAGCCGCGACAGGCCGGCCATGGCCGCGCCGGTCGACGGCGCAGCGTTGCACCCGATGATCGCGGTGAAACTGTGGCGGAATCCGTGCGGGTTCTCGTTTCGCATCAATTTCCTCGGCCATCGCTTCAGCCTGCCGGTCTATGGCTGGATCGAGCAACGCTACGGCTTGGTTCGGCCGGAATACGCGGTGTTGTATGCGTTGGGCTTGAGCGACGGTATCGCCGCCAAGGACGTATGTGCGTCGACCGGATTCCCCAAGAATACGATCAGCCGCGCGATCCAGAACCTGTTGCGCCGCAGGCTGATCCGCCGCGTGGGCGACCCGCGCGACCGGCGCAGCTTCGTTTTGCGCCTGACCGCCGAGGGCCGGCGCATCGTGGGCGAGACCGTTCCGCCGATGGCCGCGCACGAAAAAACGATGCTTTCCAGCCTGAGCCGCGACGAGCAGCAGACCCTGTCCGGGCTGCTGGCCAAGCTCGTGGCGGATTCGCCGAATTGGCCTACACTGCTAAACGGGGAGTAGCTATCGATGAGACACCTGAAGCACGGAATCGCCGCTGCAATCCTTGCCGGCCTGTCGCTTGCCGCGACGCCGCAATCGTCGGCGCAGACGCTGACCATCGGCGTGCGCGCGGGCCCTGAATCCATCGACCCGCATTTCACCGCCACCGGCACGCACGCCGAGGCGCTGAAGCACGTGTTCGACACTCTTACCTGGTCGGGCGACGGGCTGGAAATACAGCCGCGACTGGCCGAGAGCTGGAAGGTGGTGAATCCGACGACCTGGGAATTCAAGCTGCGCAAGGGCGTGAAATTCCACGATGGATCCGATTTCACCGCCGAGGACGTGAAATTCTCGATCGAGCGCATCCCCGTCGTCACCGGGCCCAACCCGCTGACAATCTACGTGCGCCGGGTGAAAGAGACGAAAATCGTCGACCCGAACACCCTCCACATCGTTACCGACGGGCCGGCGCCGAACCTGCCCAACGACTTTATCCGACTGTTCATCGTGTCGTCCAAGGCGGCCAAGGGCCTGACCAAGGACACCTCGAACGCGGCGTTCAACTCGGGCAAGGCCGCGATCGGCACCGGGCCTTACAAGTTCGTGTCGTGGACACCCAAGGACCAGCTGGTGCTGGAGCGGTTCGACGGTTTCTGGGGCCCGAAGGAGCCGTGGCAAAGGCATATCCGCAAGGAAATCCCAAACGACGCGGCGCGCGTAGCGCAGCTGAAAGCCGGCCAGGTCGACCTGATCGTGCGCGTGCCGGCCTCCGACGTGCCGACGCTGGAAAAGGACCCGAAGCTGACGGTCGTCAAGATCGACACCGTCTACGTATTCAACATGGAGCTGGACATGCGGGACAAGGCGCCGCAAGTCTCGGCCAAGGACGGATCGCCGCTGGCGAAGAACCCGATGCAGGATCCCAAGGTGCGCGAGGCCATCGACCTAGCGATCGACCGCAGGACGCTGGCGAGCATCGCCATGGAGGGCCTGGGCAAGGCGCAGAATCAGCTCGTCACGCCCAGCATCTTCGGCTACAGCAAGAAGCTGCCGGAACGCAAGTACGACCCGGCCGCTGCCAAGAAGCTGCTGGCCGAGGCGGGCTATCCCAACGGCTTCAAGACCACGTTCAGCTTCACCAGCGACCGCCTGCCGGGCGACCGCCAGGTCGGCACGTCGGTGGCGCAGATGTTGGCGGCCGTCGGCATTGACGCCCAGGCGAACGCCCAGCCGGCCGCGGTGTTCTTCCCGGCCCGCTCGCGCGGCGAGTTCTCGATGTCGATGTCAGGCTGGGGCACGCTGACCGGCGAGGCGCACTACACGCTGTCGTCGATCGCGCACTCCAACGACAAGGAGAAGAAGTTCGGCGCGTTCAACGTGCTTGGCTACAAGAATCCCGCGATGGACAAGCTGATCCAGGACGCGGCGGTCGAGCTGGATGAGGCCAAGCGCCGCTTGCTGCTGGAGCGGGCCAACGAACTGGTCGCCAGCGACCGGCCGCGGCTGCCGCTGGTGGCCGTTGGCTCGGCCTGGGCCATGCAGAAGGACAAGGTGAAAATCACGCCGCGCGTGGACGAGGACACGAAGGCGATGAACATCAAGCCGGTGAAATAGCGCGCCGGCGCCAGGGCAATTGGGGGCGCCGTGGGGCGCCCCCTTTCCTTCGCCCCCTTGTTTTCCATGAATCCTATCGCCATCGGCGTCCACGGCGGCTGCGGCACGCTTGCCCCCCAGCTGCAGAGTAAGACGGACTGGGACGAGACCCGGGCGCAACTGGAGAAGTCCTTGCGCGCGGCCTGGACCGTCCTTGCGCGCGGCGGAAAGGCGGTCGACGCGGTCGAGGCCGCCGTCGCGGCGATGGAGGACAGTCCCCATTTCAATGCCGGCCACGGCGCGGCATTGACCGAGGACGGAGTGCATGAGCTAGACGCCTCGATCATGGACGGCGCCACGCTGGCGGCGGGGGCGATATGCGCTGCGCGAACGGTTCGCAACCCAATCCGCGCCGCGCGCGCCGTCATGGAAAAATCCGACTGCGTGCTGATCGCCGGCGAAGCGGCCGACGAATTCGCCCGCCGCGCCGGGCTTGAGATCGTTGCCAACGACTATTTCACGACCGAGCGCCGCAAGCAGGCGCTGGCGTCGCTCAAGGCCCGCAAGGCGCGCGGCGCGATCGCAACGGCCAGCGAGGCCGAACGGCACGGCACTGTGGGCGCGGTGGCGCTGGATGCCGCCGGCAATCTCGCCGCCGCCACGTCGACCGGCGGTTTCAACAACAAGCCGGCAGGGCGTGTGGGCGACACGCCGATCGTGGGCGCCGGCACATATGCCCGTAACGGCCTTTGCGCCGTGTCCTGCACCGGGCAGGGCGAGGTGTTCATCCGCCGCGTCGTTGCTTACGACGTGGCCGCGCGCATGGACTACGCCGGACAGACGCTGGAGCAGGCGACCGACGCTTTGGTGTTCCACGTGTTGGCCTCCCATAAGATCGGCGCAGGTCTTGTTGCCGTGGATGCTCGGGGACGAGTCCTTGCCCCGTTCAACACGCTGGGCATGGCGCGCGGCTGGATCATGTTCGACGGCATCGTCCATGTGGCGACGCACAAGGACGTCGTCCAGATCGGACCTGCATGATCCCGGCGTTGAAACAGCCGATCGTCGTGTGGGGCGCCGGTGCCATCGGCGGCACGCTGGGCGCCTATTGGGCGCGCGCCGGCCTGCCCGTGCTGCTGGTCGACGTGGTGCGCGAGCATGTTGCGGCTTGCCGCACGTCCGGGCTTTGCATCGAAGGGCCGGTCGAGGCCTTCACCCAGGTCGTGCCGGCCGCCACGCCCGACGAGGTGAAGGACATCTATCCGCGCATCATATTGGCCGTAAAGGCGCAGCACACGGAGCCGGCGCTGCTGGCCTTGAAGCCGCATCTGGCGCCGGACGGCTATGTGCTGTCGGCGCAGAACGGCCTGAACGAGATCGCGATCGCCAAACAGGTCGGACCGGAACGGACCATGGGTTGCTTCGTCAATTTCGGCGCGGACTGGGTGGAGCCCGGGCGCATCCTTTTCGGCAACCGCGGCGCGGTCGTGGTAGGCGAGATCGACGGCAAGACCCGCGATCGCACCCGGGAAATGCACGCGCTGCTGCGCGTGTTCGAGCCCGATGCGGTGCTGACGGACAACATTTGGGGCTATCTGTGGGGCAAGCTTGCCTATGGCGCGATGCTGTTCGCCACGGCGCTGACCAACGACTCGATGGCCGACAATTTTGCCGATCCTGCGCGGTTTCCCGCCTTCGACCGTTTGGGACGGGAAGTGATCCAGGTGGCGGTGGCGCGCGGGGTGAAGCCGCTGGGCTTCAACGGCTTCGATCCCGAGGCCTTCGCGCCCGGCGTCAGTGGGGCCAAGTCACGGGCCAGCATCGCGGCGCTGGCGGAGTTCAACCGCCACACCGCCAAGACCCATTCCGGCATCTGGCGCGATCTGACCGTTCGCAAACGCAAGACCGAGATCGACCGCCAGATCGGCGTCATCGCCGAGCTGGGCCGCGAGGTCGGCGTCGATACCCCCGCGATCCGCACGCTGGTGCGCCTGATCCGCGACGTGGAGGAGGGCCGCCGGCCGATGTCGTTCGGCACGCTCAAGCTTCTGATCGATCAATGCGCATCGGCTTCGACGGCCGCATAGCGTTGGTAACCGGCGCGGCGCAGGGCATCGGCCAGGCGATCGCGCTGGGCCTGGCCGCCGGCGGCGCGCGCGTGCACGTGGCCGATCTCGACGCGGCCGGATTGAAGCGATTTGCCGACGCCAACGGCATGCCGGCGCGGACCTTCGACGTCGCCGACCGGGCGGCAGCGCATGCGGCAATCGATGGCATCATGAAGCGTGACGGGCGGCTGGATATCCTGATCAACGCCGCTGGCGGCGTTTGCGGCCAGGTCGGCCGGCCGATCGAGGAGATCGCCGAAGCCGACTGGCGCGCGATCTTCAAAGCGAACGTGGACGGCGCGTTCTGGCTGTCGCAAGCCGCATCGCGCCCGATGCGCGAAGCCGGCTTTGGCCGCATCGTCAACATCGCTTCGGGCGCGGGCCTGCGTCCCAGCCTGACCGGCATCCAGGCCTATACCGCGGCCAAGCACGCTCTGGTGGGGCTCACCAAGCAACTGTCGCAGGATTTGGGACGTTACGGCATTACGGTCAATGCCGTAGCGCCCGGTGTCGTGCGCTCGAATCCCGCGACCGAGCGCCCGGGGGAGAGTTACGGCCCGGAGGGGCAGAAGC
>JBQTIS010000202.1:0-9693 GCA_052387895.1 Rhodospirillales bacterium
CGAGGCGGCGCGCGCCATGGCCACCCGCGCCTTCGCCGTCGCCATCGCCAAACACATCAAGGACATCCAGGAAAAGTACATCGTGCCGGGCGAGACCGCCGAGTCGGCCCTGATGTTTTTGCCGAGCGAGGCGGTGTACGCCGAGCTGCACGCCAACCACCCCTCGCTGGTGGAGCAGTCGTTCCGCGCCAAGGTGTTCATCGTCTCGCCCACCACGCTGTGGGCGACGCTCAACACTGTGCGCGCGGTGCTGAAGGACGTCGAGATGCGCAAGCAGGCCGGCCAGATCCAGATCGAGGTGGCGCGGCTGCTCGACGACATCGGCCGGCTGGACGAGCGGGTCGCGAACCTGCAAAAACACTTCGCGCAGGCCGAAAGGGACATCCGCGAGATCGCCACCTCCAGCGACAAGGTCAAGTCGCGCGCGGAGCGCATCGGCGAGGTGGAGTTGAACGAAGAGCGGCCGGCCGAGGTGGCCGACCTGTCGGCGGCGCGCGGGGCGCTCGGGCCCCCGAAGCGGCCGTGAAGTAAGGGCGCATAGGCCCGAAGGGGAGGCAAACCAGTGGATCTCGGCGCATTTTCCGCTGTCGTGCTGGTCATCGTCGCGCTCGCGGTGGTGGTCATCTTCCTGGGCGTCAAGTCGGTGTCCCAGGGCATGGAATGGACGGTCGAGCGGTTCGGGCGCTACACCCGCACGCTGCAGCCCGGCTTGAACCTGATCGTGCCGTTCGTCGACCGCATCGGCTCCAAGGTCAACATGATGGAGCGGGTGCTGGACGTGCCGACGCAGGAGGTCATCACGCGGGACAACGCGATGGTCAGCGTCGACGGCGTGGTGTTCTTCCAGGTGCTGGACGCGGCCAAGGCCAGCTACGAGGTCAACATGCTGGAGAACGCCATCCTGCAGCTCACCATGACCAACATCCGCACCGTCATGGGCTCGATGGACCTCGACGAGCTGCTGTCGCAGCGCGACAAGATCAACGCCAAGCTCTTGAGCGTCGTCGACGAGGCGACCGAGCCCTGGGGCGTCAAGATCACGCGCATCGAGATCAAGGACATCACCCCGCCGGCCGAGATGGTGGCCGCCATGACCCGCCAGATGAAGGCCGAGCGCGAGAAGCGCGCCAACATCCTGGACGCCGAGGGTTATCGCCAGGCGCAAATCCTGAAAGCCGAGGGCGAGAAGCAGGGCGCCATTTTGGCCGCCGAGGGCCGGCGCGAGTCGGCGTTCCGCGACGCCGAGGCGCGCGAGCGCTCGGCCGAGGCCGAAGCCAAGGCGACCGCGGCGGTCTCCGAAGCCATCGCCAAGGGCAACGTGCAGGCCGTCAACTATTTCATCGCGCTCAAATACGTCGACGCCCTGGCGCGCATCGGCTCGGCCAACAACAACAAGGTCGTGTTCCTGCCGCTTGAAGCCACGGGGGTGATCGGCTCGATCGGCGGCATCGCCGAGCTGGCCAAGCAGGCCGCCGGCGGCGAGCCTTCCAAGGGGCCTTGGCAGAAGTCGTAAGCCGGCGGGGGGAGGAGCAGGCCATGGAAACGCTTCTGTTCTGGCACTGGTGGATACTGGCCGGCGTCTTGATGGTCGCCGAACTCTTGGTGCCGGGCGTGTTCCTGCTGTGGCTGGGCATCGCCGCGGGCGTCACCGGCCTAGTGGCGCTGGCGGCGCCCGGCCTGTGGTGGCAGGCGCAGGCGATCCTGTTCGCCGGCCTGTCGGTCGCCAGCGTGTGGGGCTGGCGCGAATACCAGCGCCGGCATCCCACGGAAACCGACCGGCCGACGCTCAACCGCCGGGCCGAGCAATATGTCGGCCGTCGGCTGACGCTCGACCAGCCCATCGTCAACGGCCGCGGCCATGTCCGCGTGGACGATTCGACCTGGCGCGTGGAAGGCGCCGACCTGCCCGCGGGAACGCCGGTGGTCGTCACCGGCGCGCAGGGCACGGTCCTCAAGGTCGAGCGGGCGTCCTAGCCCCGGCGTCCGCGCCTCAGGAACACCCAGGCGCAGGGGAGCGCGAGGGCGGCCAGCGCCAAGTACATGATCGCGAAGCTGCCGGTCAGGCGCGCGAGTTCGCCCAAGATCGGCGGGGCGATCACCACGCCGAAGAAGGTCACGAACAGCGTGCCGCCGGTGGCGCGGCTGGCCTCCTCCGGCCCCGCTAGGCGCGCCACGTCGGCCAAAAGCACGCCGTTCCAGCCCACCCCGGTCAGCCCATAGGCCGCCGCAACGCCGGCCAGCGCCGCCATCGGCCAGTCGCGCGTCACCAGCCCCATCGCCGCGCAGGACACGACCATCCCCAGCGCCAGTAGTCCCAGAAGGAGGCGGCTGCGGCCCGCGGCGTGGCGGTCCATGCGGTCGGCCACCGCGCCCCACAGGATGCGCCCGGCGATGCCCGCGCCCTGCGACACCGACAGTACCAGTCCCGCGCCGACCAGGCTCAACCCCGCCTCGGCCGTCAAGTACGTCACCAGGAACACGCCCAGGCATTGCTGGATGGCGGAGAACACCAGCGAGGTGAGCGCCAGCACGCGCAAATCGGGGCGGCTCATCACGAAACGCAGCGGCTGGAACGGGTTGCCGCGCAGCCAGGGCTCGCCGCGATTGCGGTCGACGTCCAGAAGCGGCCGGGTCGGCTGGACAAGGGCGGCCGTGCCCAGGCAGCACAGCGCCACGGCCACCGCCGCGCCCTGCCAGCCCAGCCACAGCACGAGCGGCGGCACCGTGGCTCCAGCCAAGGCGCCGCCCAGCGGCACGCCGGTCTGCTTGATCGAGAACACCAGCGAGCGCAGCCGCGCCGGCGTGTGCCGGGCCAGCACGTGCGAGCTCGCCGGCGTGGCCGGCCCGTAGCCCAGGCCCAGCGCCAGCGCGCCCAGCGCGATCGGCAGCCACAATCCGGGCACAACCGCGGCGAGGCCAACGGCGCACCCGACCAGGCCCGCCTGGCTCACGCGCATGGCGCCGAAGCGCGGCACGAAGCCCCCGCCGAACAGCGCGCCCGCCATCGCGCCGATATAGACCAGCGACGCATAGTAGCCGATGGCGCTGGCGGGCAGGCCGAGGTCGCCCGCCGCCGTCGGCGCGAACACCGGCACGGTCAGCATGGCCCAGGACACCACGGCCTGAATCCACAGCGTCGACGCCAGGGCCATGCCGGCGGCGGCGCCCGTCGCTGGACCCGGGGCTGCGCTCGGGACGGCCGGCGCGCGGTTTTCGTTTTCCGACATGACTGCCGATTACACCATGCGCGCCCGGCCTTGGCCCAAAACCTTCGGGGTTGGCATCCGCGTCCCGAACGGAGGGGCGCGTACATTCGCCTATCCCATTGGCGGATTTGGGCCAATGCGTTTAATCTTGTTTCATGCGCCGCCAGCGGAACACCAAGATCGTCGCCACCCTGGGGCCCGCCAGTTCCGATCCGGCGCGCATCGAGGCGTTGTTTCGCGCGGGCGCCGACGTTTTCCGGCTCAATTTCAGCCACGGCGAGCACGCCGACCACCGCCAGCGCTACGAGGCGATCCGCGCCCTGGAAAAGAAGACCGGCCGGCCGATCAGCATCCTGATGGACCTACAGGGACCGAAGCTCCGGGTCGGCAAGTTCGCCGGCGGCAAGGTGACGCTGACCAACGGCCAGCGCTTCCGCTTCGATCTGGAGGACAAGCCGGGCGATGCCGGCCGGGTGCGCCTGCCGCATGCCGAGGTGCTGTCGGTGCTGAAGCCGGGAACCGACCTGCTGCTGGACGACGGCAAGCTCAGGCTGCGGATCGAAGCCGCGGGCGACGGCTTCGCCGAGGCCACGGTCACCCAGGGCGGGGTGCTCAGCGACCGCAAGGGCGTCAACGTGCCGGGGGTGATCCTTCCGGTCGCGCCGCTGACCGAAAAAGACCGGGCCGACCTGCGCTTCGGGCTCGACCTGGGAGTCGACTGGGTGGCGCAGTCCTTCGTGCAGCGGCCCGCCGACATCGCCGAGCTCAAGCGCCTGGTGGCCGGACGCGCCGCGGTCATGGTGAAGCTGGAAAAGCCGGCGGCGGTCGAGCAACTGGACGAAATCGTCGAGCAGTCGGACGCGGTCATGGTGGCGCGCGGCGACCTCGGGGTCGAGCTGCCGCCCGAAGACGTGCCGGGCCTGCAGAAGCGAATCATCGCCGCCTGCCGGCGCGCGGGAAAACCTGTCGTGGTGGCCACGCAGATGCTGGAATCGATGATCGCCGCGCCGGCGCCCACCCGGGCCGAGGCCTCGGACGTCGCCACCGCCGTGTTCGATGGAGCCGACGCGGTCATGCTGTCGGCCGAATCGGCCTCCGGCGCCTACCCGGTCGAGGCGGTGGCGATGATGGACCGCATCGTCGCGCGCACCGAGCAGGATCCGGTCTGGCGGCGGATCATGGACGCCCAGCACCCCGACCCCGAACGCACGGCGTCGGACGCCATCACCAAGGCCGCCGCACAAGTCGCCCACACCATCGGAGCCGCCGCGGTGGTCACCTACACCACCTCGGGCTCGACCGCGCTGCGTTGCGCGCGCGAGCGGCCCGAAGTGCCGATCCTCTGCCTGACCTCGCAGATCGCGACCGCCCGGCGCATGGGCGCGGTGTGGGGCATCCACGCCGTTCAGACGCCCGAGGTCAACACGGTCTCCGAAATGGTCGACAGGGCCTGCGCGCTGGCCAAGCAAGAGGGATTCGCCGGCAAGGGCGACCGGCTGGCGATCACCGCGGGCGTGCCGTTCGGCACGCCCGGCTCCACCAACATGATTCGCATCGCCTGGGTGAACTGACCGCGGACCGGTCGGCCGGCGCAGCGCGCCCGATTCGACAATTGGCCACAAGAAAGTCGGCGCGGTCCGCAAAAAAGCCTTGTGTTTCAGCGCGCTTTTCCATAACAAGCGATGAGACGCCTATCGCACGCGTCCTAGACCCCCGTTTCGCGTCGCCTAACGGTGAGGGTCAAGCAACGACGTGTACGCGTCCTTTTCGGTAGAGCCGGTCGACAGTGGGCCGGCGCCTTAAGGGAAGTGGATAAGATGTTCCCTGGCCAAATCTTCGCGCCCAATCCGCGCACCGAACCGTAGACGCCGCTTCGGCCGGCCGCGCGCGGCCGCGCTTATGCCCCGTCGTGCGGTCCCCGCAACAACGTTTTTCCCCAGAACAGGCGCCGTCCGCAAGCCCCTGCAAGAGTTATCCCGGGCCGACCGACAGGCGCATTCGAGTACCGCGATCGAGCGCGACCGAGGCGCGGGAACGGAACAGGAGTTGAACATGAAGCAGAAGCACGTTTCCTATCCCGGCCGGGTCGTCATGATCGGCTTCGGGTCGATCGGCCAGGGGGTGCTGCCGCTGATCCTGCGCCACATCGACCTGCCGCGCGAAAACATCGTCATCATCACCGCCGACGAGCGCGGCCGCGAAATCGCGGCGGAATACGGCATCGATTTCCGGCTAGTTCCCATCACCCGCGAGAATTGGCGTCCGGTACTCGACCCGTTGCTCGGCAAGGGAGATTTTCTGGTCAATCTCTCGGTCGACGTCGAGTCCGTCACGCTGATCAAGCTGTGCCACGAAAAAGGCGCGCTCTACCTCGACACCTGCATCGAGCCCTGGGTCGGCGGCTACACCGATCCGTCGCTCACCCCCTCGCAGCGTTCGAACTACGCGCTGCGCGAAAGCGCCCTGGCGCTGGCCCCGCGCCATGCCGGCGGGCCGACCGCGGTGCTCACCCACGGCGCCAACCCCGGCTTGGTGTCGCACTTCGTCAAGGAAGCCTTGCTGACGATCGCCCGGGACACTGGCCACAAAGTACGCGCGCCGCGCGACCGCATCGGCTGGGCGCTGCTTGCCCGCGATCTCGGCGTCAAGGTCATCCACATCGCCGAGCGCGACACCCAGGTGGCCGACATGCCCAAGAAGCCGGGCGAATTCGTCAATACCTGGTCGGTCGACGGGTTCGTCGGCGAAGGCTCGCAGCCGGCCGAGCTCGGCTGGGGCACGCATGAGCGGCATTTCCCCGAGGACGCGCGCCGCCACGGCTTCGGCTGCGACGCGGCCATCTATCTGATGCGCCCGGGCGCGGCCACGCGCGTGCGCACCTGGACCCCGCTGGAAGGGCCGTTCCACGGATTTCTCGTCACCCACAACGAATCGATCTCGATCGCCGACTACTACTCGCTGGTCGAGGGCGGCACGGTGCGCTACCGGCCGACCGTCCACTACGCCTACCACCCCTGCGACGACGCGGTGCTGTCGCTGCACGAGCTGGCCGGCAAGAACTGGTCGCTGCAATCCAACAAGCGCCTGATGATGAGCGAGATCGCCCAGGGCATCGACGAGCTGGGCGTGCTGCTGATGGGCCACGCCAAGGGCGCCTATTGGTACGGCTCGCGGCTGTCGATCGAAGAGGCGCGGCGCGTGGTGCCGCACAACAACGCCACCAGCCTCCAGGTCACGGCCGCGGTGCTCGCGGGCATGATCTGGGCGATCGAGAACCCGAACGCCGGCGTGATCGAGGCCGACGGCATGGACCACAACCGCGTGCTCGAGATCGCGCGGCCCTATCTGGGCGACATGGTGGGCGCGTATTCCGACTGGAACCCGCTGATGGATCGCGGCGCGTTGTTCCCCGAGGCGATCGACGAGACCGATCCCTGGCAGTTCAAGAATTTCCGCGTCGCCTGACGGCCGGCGCCAATAGCGGCGCCTACGCCGCTTTCGTTCCCAGCCTGGCGACCGGGCGGTCGCCGATCGGCATGTGCAGCACCGCCGCCGCCACGCCCAAGAGGATCGAGATGATCCACATCACGTCGTAGCTGCCGGTGCGGTCGTAGGCCACGCCGCCCAGCCACCCGCCCAGGAACGAGCCGACCTGGTGGCTCAAAAACACGACGCCGAACAGCGTCGCCATGTGCGGGACCCCGAAAATCTGCGCCACCAGGCCCGAGGTCAGCGGCACCGTCGACAGCCACAACAGGCCCATGAGGGCGGCGAAGCCCAGGACCACGACCTCGTTCTTCGGCAGCGCCATGAACAGTGCGATCACGACGGCGCGGCCGAGATAGATCAGGCTCAGCAGGTATTTCTTGCGCCAGATGCCGCCGGCCACGCCCGCCAGATAGCTGCCAGCGACGTTGAACAGGCCGACCAGCGCCAGCGACCAGGCGCCGATCGCCGGCTGACGCCCGCAGTTGACGATGAACGCCGGCAGATGCGTGGCGATGAAGGTGACGTGGAAACCGCAGACGAAAAACCCGGCGCACAGATACCAGACACCGGAATGCCGGCTGGCCTCGCCGAGGGCCGCGCGTAGGGTCTGATGCGCCTGCGTGGCGCCGCCGGGTGCCGGCGATCCGCCGTCGGCCCCGCCGAGGACCGGCGCCAGCGGCAGCATGATCGCCAGCATTGCCGCCAGCGCGTACAGCGCGCCCACCCAGCCCAGCGCGGCGATCAGGCCCTGCGCCAGCAGGGGACCCACGAACATGCCCAGGGATGCGCCCGCGGTGGCGACGCCAAGGGCGGTCGAACGCCGTTCCAGCGGCGTCGCGCGCGCCACCGGGCCGAACACAACGCCGAACGACGTGCCGCTGATCGCCATGCCGACGATGAAGCTGGCGAGGTACATCATGGCCGGGGTCGCCGCCACGGCCATCAGCACCACGCCGCCGGCATAGGCGACGGCGCTCAGGACCAGGATTCTGATCGCGCCGAACCGGTCGGCCAGCGCGCCGGCCACGGGCTGGCTGATGCCCCACACCAGCGCCTGGATCGCCATGGCCAGCGAGAACACCTCGCGCGGCCAGCCATAGCTGAAGCTGATCGGCTCGAGGAACAGGCCGAAGCCCTGCCGCACGCCCATGTTCAGCGCCAGAATCAGGCAGGCGGCGGAAAGCACGATCGCGGGCGCATGGCGCATCGGCGGCGATCCCCATACCGGAGGAACTGGATATATGCATATACATGTGATAACGTGCCTGGGTCAAGCAGCGGGCCGGACCGATGGACGAACGAAAACGCGGAACAGACATGCGCCATACGCCGGAGCTGCCGCAATGCGTATGCGGGGCGCTGCGTGCGGTCACGCGTGCGGTCACGCAGATTTACGACGACGCGCTCCGCCCCTCGGGCCTTCGCATCACGCAATTCAGCCTGCTGTCGCGGATCAGTCGGCTGGGGCCGGTCAGCGCCGCCACGCTGGTCCAGTCGCTGCACGCCGACCAGACCACGCTGGCGCGCGCGCTGAAGCTGCTGGAGCGCCAGGGACTGGTGCGCCGCGCGCCCGGCGCCGACCGGCGGCTCAGGCGCATCGAGCTGACGGCCGAAGGCGCGCTGAAGCTGGCCACGGCGCGGAGGCTGTGGTCGGTCGCGCAGCGCCGCATGGTCGCGCTGATCGGCGCGCGGAGATGGAGCGAGGCGCGCCGGCGGCTCGGCGGCCTGCTCGCGGCCGCGGCTAAAGTCGGCCGCGCGGCCTAGAACCGCGCGGCCGGGAACTATCCGCGCGGCGTTCTAGTTGCTTGGCCGGTCGAACTGCGGATCCGGCACGTAAACGTTGGCGTACGGATGGTACGCGTAGCCGGCCGGCGGCCCATAGTAGTAATAACCATAGGGCGGCGGGGCGGTCGGCGGATAGTAATACGCCGGCGGCGCGTAGTAGTAGGCGGGCCGGCTGGCGGAATAGGCCAGCGCCCCCAGCGCCAACGCGCCGAAGCCAAGGCCGATATAGGCGCCGGTATGGCCGCGGTGATGGTGGCGATGATGATAGCGATGGCGGCTGTCGGCGAACGCCGGGGTCGCCAGCATCGCGCCCAGCAACGCGGCCACCGAAGCCGCAGCGACCAGCCGTTTGCAAAGGGGCCGTTTGAACAAGGGTTTCATGGTTGCCTTCCCTTCTTCCCCCTTTTCGTTACACGCCCGTGCGGGGGCTTTTCCTGCGCGGGCCCGAGCGGCGCTTCCCCCAAGGGCCGCGACTGCCCCCAAGCCTGCGCCGGCGGGGATGAACGCCATCTGAACGAAGCGGGGCGATTGGGGCGGAGATGGGGAAAGAGTCGGGCGAAACCCGGGGTTTCGACTCAGGTCGGCTTGCCGGCGCGTTTTTCCTTGAGCTGCTTGACGCGCGCCCTGGCGCCGGCCATGTGCGGATGCACCTCCAGCGCCGCCTCGAACGCCTTCAGCGCCGCCTCGTCGCGGTCGAGTTGCAGGTTGATCAGCCCCAGACCCGACAGCGCCCCGAAATGCCGCGGCTCCAGCGCCAGCGTGCGCTCGATCGAGGCGACCGACGCGGCATAGTCGCCCAGCAGGTATTCGATCGTCGCCTTCTTGTTCCACGCCTCGGCGAAGCGCGGCGCGCGCCGGACCGCCTCGGTGAAATAGCGCAGCGCCTCCTTGAACTCCTGCTCCTCCATCGACTCCAGGCCGCGCATGAAGGGAAAGCGCGCGTCGTCGTCCTGCGTTTCGCCCCAGCGCCTCCAGATCGCGGCTTCGATCGGCTGCGCCTCGGCCGGCGAGCGCGCCAGCTTCAGTTTGGCGAACAGGGACGGCAGCTGCTTGTCGGTCTGGTCGGCCGGCGCCGCCTGGGGCATCAGCGCCAGGGCCAGGGCGGCCAGCGCGGCGACTATCGTCTTGCGCGTCATGCCGGGCAGTATGATAGCTTCCTCGGCCCGTTGCCAAGGGACGCGCGATCTCCCCATGAAGGCAGGCCGACCGGGTA
>JBQTIS010000203.1:0-4064 GCA_052387895.1 Rhodospirillales bacterium
GCGCTTCAAGAACCGCAACTGAGCCAAGAGCCCAGAGAGCGCCCTCCGGCGATGCGCTGCGCTACGCAAGAGCTCCGCGCATCGCCTCCAGGCGACAGTCCAAACTCGTGCCGGTCGCCGTCCAATACGCACCGCCCGGGGGGCGAACATTCGAAGCGAAAAGGGGGACAGCTTTCAAAGCGAATTGACATGCTTGGGCAGCGGCGTCAGGTGGAAATAGCCGCGCTTCATGCCTTCGCGGCCCTTCCGGATCGTCCACAACCCGGCGTCGAGGTCGAGTTCATCCCAACGCAGCGTGCGGGTCACGCCCGGACGGTTCGCCGTCCACAGCGCCAACCGGGTGCAGGCTTTCACTAGGTCGGAGCCGTCGTAAGCGGCCAGCGCCCGGAGGAAGTCCGGCAGTTCTTCCACCTGCAAATGCGCATAGGGCTGTTTCTCCGGGCCGGGGCGGGCAATCGCCGCCAGATCGCGGGCCGGGTCCGCCGCCGTCCACCCGTTGGCGCGGGCATAGCTGTAGATCGCCTTGAGCCACTGGCGGGTCTTCTTGGCCACGTCGAATGCCCCTCGTTCCTCGATCCCGGCGATCAAAGCGCCCAGCTCGGCCGACGTGATGGCGTCCAGCGGCCGGCTGCGCAGCTTGGGCAGCATGTCCTTGTCGAGGTAGGCGCGCGCATGTGCAGCGGTCTTCGCGTCCCACGCTTGGCTGCGAAAACGATGCCATGCCTCGGCCGCCTCGCCGAAGGTATTGGCGACCCGCTCGCGCTCGACCAGCTTCTGTATTC
This sequence comes from Rhodospirillales bacterium, assembly GCA_052387895.1. GTDB lineage: Bacteria > Pseudomonadota > Alphaproteobacteria > JAEULC01 > JAEULC01 > JAEULC01. The sequence goes on from JBQTIS010000203.1 coordinate 783, forward strand.
GGCGCGCGTCCGCCGGATCGGTGCCGGCTTCGATCAGGGCGCGGAACTCCGCCGCCTTCGACTGTGCCTGCTTCAACGAAGTGTCGGGGTAGGGCTTGCCGACCGCGATCATCCGCGGCTTGCCGCCGAACCGGTAGCGCAGCCGCCAGTATTTCGAGCCGTCCGGCATCACCAGCAAGGTAAGGCCGCGCCCCGCCGCCCTGGTGTATTTCACCGCGCCGGGCTTCGCTTTCTTCACCTCCAGGTCGGTGAGCTTTGCCCCCATGTCTCATATCCCCTGTCTAGAGACTGTGTAGCAAAACCGTTTGCTGGACAGCGTTACTACACATTTTGCTACACGCGATTTTTAAGCTTCGCTCGGGTCCAATCGGCACCGATAGGCTCATAAATCACTATTTTACAGCTACTTAGTAGCATAAATAGGAAGGATGGGAAGGTGCTGGTAGGTGGCTTGGTTGGGGCGCCAGGATTCGAACCTGGGAATGCCGGAATCAAAATCCGGTGCCTTACCACTTGGCTACGCCCCAATGCGGCGGCCGGACATTACCCCTGGCGCGGCGGTGGAACAACCGCCGGCGGCGAAACATCAGACCTCCGCCCGCACCTCGGCGATGTCGGCCACCAGCCGGCCGGGGGCGATCCACCAGTCCGGCCTGAGCTTGGCGAGATAGCCCGCCGCCTTGGCCGCGGCGGCCGCGTCGTCGAACAGGCCGAAGCAGGTGGCGCCGCTGCCGGACATGCGCGCGATCAGGCATCCGGGCGAAGCCCCCAACTCGTCCAGCACCGCGCCCACCGCCGGCAGCAGCCCGGCCGCCGCCTGCGTCAGGTCGTTGCGCCGCGATTCCAGCATGTGCGCCAACGCCCGCGCGTCGCGCGGCGCGTCGGCGAAACGCGCGGGTTGCGAGAACGCGCCCTGGCGCGCCTTGAACACCGGCGGGGTGGGCAGCGGCGAGCCCGGGTTGACCAGCACCAGCCCGGCCCGCGGCAGCGCCGGCGCGGGCGACAACGCGTCGCCGATGCCGCCCATATAGAGCGCCCGGCCGCCCAGGCACACCGGCACGTCGGCGCCGAGATCGAGCGCCAGCTTGTGCAGATCGTCCTTGGCCGGCTTCACCCGCCACAGCGCCGACAGCACGCGCAAGGCGGCGGCCGCGTCGGTGGAGCCGCCGCCGATGCCCGAGGCGACCGGCAGGCGCTTGATCAGCCGCATGCGCGCGCCGCGCTTGACGCCGCCGGCCGACGCCAGGGCGCGGGCCGCGCGCAGAACCAGGTTGTCGGGCTCGGCCGCCAGCGCCGGCGCGAACGGCCCGGAAACGCTGAGCGTCAATTCGTCGGCCTCGACCGCCGTCACCGTGTCGTGGATGTCGGCGAAGGCCACCAGGCTGTCGAGCAGGTGGAAACCGTCGTCGCGCCGGCCGACGACGTGCAGATAGAGGTTGATCTTGGCCGGCGCGGCGGCGCGGAACCCGCTGCGCGTCGCCGGCTTCGGCTTGGCGAGCTTCCCCGGTTTCCCGGCGCCGGCCCGTTTCGCGGCGGGGCGGGTTGCGGGCCGACGCGCCGGCGCCAAGCTCAGCCGCCGCCCGGGCCCGTGGCCGCGGCGCTGAGGCCTTCGCGAAGCTTCTTGACGATCTGCGCCGCCAAGTCCGGCTCCGGCTTCAGGCCCTGCGCGCGCTGCCATTGGAAGCGCGCTTCCAGCGTGCGGCCGACCTTCCAATAGGCGTCGCCCAGGTGATCGTTGATCGTGGGATCGACCGGCCGCAGCTCGACCGCGCGTTCCAGGTACTCGACCGCCTTCTCGTAGTTCTTCAGCCGGAAATGCGCCCAGCCCAGGCTGTCGACGATGTAGCCGTCGGTCGGCCGCTGCTCCACCGCCTTGCGGATCATCTCCATGCCGCGGTCCAGGTTGATGCCCTGGTCCACCCAGGAATAGCCGAGAGAGTTCAGCACATAGGGCTGGTCCGGCTGCAGCTCCAGCGCGCGCAGGAAATCGGCCTCGGCGCGCGGCCACTGCTTCGAGCGCTCCAGCGCGATGCCGCGCGAATAGAACAGCGTCCAGTGCCGCTGCTCGACCTTGGCGACGCGCTTGACCGCGTCGTCGTACACCGCCACCGCGTCGGTAAAGCGTTCCTTCGTGCGCATCAGCCCGCCGAGCTGCGTCAGCGCGTCGATCCGCTCGGGCAGCTCCTTCGCCATCGCGCGCAGCATGGCCTCGGACTCGGCGGCCTTTTCCATCGCCTCCAGGTTGGCGGCCACCCTGAGGCGCGACGACCAGGTCAGCCACGACCTGGGCGAGATCGACTGATAGACTAGGTTCGCCTCCTCGAAGCGCCGCTGCGAGTCGAGCACGTTGGCGACCATCACCTGCGCCACGGGCAGGTCGGCGCGCAGATAGAGCGCCAGCCGCCCCAGGATCAGCGCGAAATCGGCGCTGCGGTCCTGCTGCAGGGCGCTTCCGAAATGGAACAGGGCCTCGGCCAGCCCCTCGCGCGCGTTGGTGGCGACCGCGGGCGCCTTCCTGCCCTCCCCGGCGCGCTTGACCAGCATTTCGCCGTAATAGCTTTCCGGGTTCTCGGCCGCGTAGTCGCGGTACAGCGACTGGGCCTCGTCCATCTTGCCGCGGCGCTCGAAGAACCCGGCGATCACCTCGACCATGCGCAAGGGCATGCGCGGCATGGCGATGACGGTCTGGGCATAGACTTTTTCCGCCTCGTCGAGCCGCCCGGCCAGCTCCAGCACCATGCCCGAATGCAGGTCGCGCAGCACCGCGTTGCCGGATCGGTCGCCCGCGCCCTTCATGGTTTCCAGCGCCTTGTCGGTCTTGCCGGCGCCGGCTTCGACCCAGCCCACCAACAGCGGCAGCAGGAACTTGCCCAGGTTGTTCTGCGGCGCCTTGGCCATGCGTTGCGAGGCCCCGGCCCAGTCGCCCGCGCGCACGCGCTCCAGCGCCCACAGGATGGCGGCGATTGGAGTTTCGTTGTCGCGCGCGGCGAGCTTGCCCGCCAGCGGCGCCGCCTCGGCCGCGCGGCCGGCGCCGATCAGCATCCACATGGTGCGGCGCTGCAGCTGCTCGTTGTCGGGGTCCTGCTTCAGCGCCTTCAGCAGGAAATCCGCCGCCGCGGCGCGGTCGTTGGCGGCGATGGCGTGATTGCCGGCCAGGTAGCTGCCGAGCGTGGATTCCGGCTGGTAGGGCTTGGCGGCCGCCTTGGGGGCCGTGTCGGCCAACGCCGGAAGCGCGCCAAGCGCAACGGCGCCGGCCGCGGCCAGCAGGGCCGCCCCAACGGT
>JBQTIS010000204.1:0-2452 GCA_052387895.1 Rhodospirillales bacterium
CCGCCGTGCTGGGTGCCGGTGGAGGTGAACACGCTGCCGATCTTGCCGATCAGCTCGCCCTTGACCCACAAGCCCCCGGTCTGGTCCAGGAAGTTCCGCATCTGCGCCGCCATGTTGCCGAAGCGCGTGGGCGTGCCGAAGATGATCGCATCGTAATTCGCGAGTTCGGCGGGCTCGGCCACCGCCGCTTTCTGGTCGAGCTTGAAGCCGTGCTTCTGGGCCGACTCGGCCGGCACCAACTCGGGCACGCGCTTCAACGTCACCGCGGCGCCTGCCGCGCGCGCGCCTTCCGCGACCGCGCCTGCCATCGTCTCCACATGGCCGTAGCTGCCGTAATAGAGGACCAGAACCTTCGCCATGGCTGAACTCCCTCAAATTGCTGCGGCCGGCTTGCATGCGCGGACGGCTGGCCGGAAGCTAAGCGGTGATTTGATATTTGACAATCACACGATCCAGAACATGATTGTTTCCATAGAGAAACAAACGAGGTTTCATGGACGCCGTATCCGGCATGGCGGTTTTCGCGAGGGTGGTCGAGACCAACGGCTTCACCTCGGCCGCGCGCGACCTCGGGCTTTCCAAGGCGGCGGTCAGCAAGCAGGTGGCGCGGCTGGAAGACCGCCTGGGCGTGCGGCTCATCAACCGCTCGACGCGGCGGCTGGGCCTGACCGAGGCCGGCCGCGACTACTACGAGCGCGCGCGGCGCATCCTGGCCGAGATCGAGGAAGCCGAGCTGTCGGCGGCCAGCCGCCAGGCCAACCCGCGCGGGCTGCTGCGCGTCAACGCGCCGGTCACGTTCGGGCAGGCGCATCTGGCGCCGCTGCTGCCCGACTTCATGCGCCGATACCCGCAAGTCCAGGTCGACATGGTTTTGAGCGACCGGTTCGTCGACGTGATCGAGGAAGGTTTCGACCTTGCCGTGCGGGTGGCCGAACTTCCGAGCTCGAGTCTGATCGCCCGGCGGCTGTGCGGCGCGCCGCATGTCGTGGCGGCGGCGCCGTCGTACCTCGCGGCGCGCGGGACGCCCCGGCCTCCGCGCGAGCGCGCGCGGCACGACTGCCTGCGCGACAGCTATCTGGCGACCCGCGAGGAATGGCGCTTCATCGACGCGGGCAAGGCGATCGGGGTGCGCGTGTCGGGCCCCTTGCGCGCCAACAACGGCGATGTGCTGCGCCATGCCGCCATCGCCGGCCTGGGAATCGTCTATGGGCCCAGCTTCGTTGTTGCCGGCGCGCTTGCCGCCGGCGCGCTGGTGCCGCTGCTGGAGGATTGGCGCATTCCCGACGCGGGCGTTCACGCGGTCTATCCACCGGGGCGGCCGCTCGGCGCGAAGATCAGGGTGTTCGTCGAATTCCTGGCCGGCGCGTTGGGCCGGCCCGCCGAATCGGCGCGTTGACAGCGGCGGCCCGGCCACGGACTCTATCCCCGCCGGGCATGCCCGGCGCGGGGAGGGGGTAGGACGAAATGCCGCTCAGCCTGAAGCATCCGACGACGCAGGACCTGCCGCACAAGCTGCCGCGCGAGTTCGTGGGCCAGTGGCAGGACGTGGCGCAGACGCCGGAGTTCCGCTTCGTCAAGGAGATCGAAATCCGCGAGGCCGGCCAGACCCAGACCATCTCGGGCATGGCCGAGCTGACGCACGGCAAAAGCGGCGTCGTGCTGCGCTACTACCCCACGTTCGCCTTGCGCGAGGAGCGGCCGCGGCGCCTGAAGGCGTGGTTCGAGATTTCCACGGCGGTGGAATGCGCCCCCGCCGGCGGGGGCGTCGCGTTCCGCATCCCGGCGGTGGCGCGCACGATCCTCAGGCTCAAGGTCGACGGCACGCGCCTCAAGCTCGGCACGGTCGAGGGCGAGTTCACCTCGGAAGGCCTGCACTTCCACGTGGCGCAGACCCACGACCTGGTCGGCGGGTACAAGCGGGTGGGGTAGGCGGGTCCGGCGATACCAGTACGCGAGATCGGTCCGGACGCCATGCAGGCTTGCAAGTCACCCCCCAAACAGACTAGTTATATGACTAGTCTGTTTGGGGGGTGCGCCGTCATGAAATCATGGCACGTGCAGGATGCCAAAGCGCGGTTTAGCGAGTTCCTTGAAGCGAGTCTCAAGGAAGGGCCGCAGATGGTGACGCGGCGCGGCGTGCCAGCGGCGGTGCTCGTCGCGGTCGAGCGATGGCAGAAAATGGAGCGGTCGGCACGGCCGACCCTGAAGGATCTCCTCCTGGCGCCGGAAGCGCGGACGGAAAACCTTGTCCCGGCGCGCCGACGCTACAAGCTCCGTCCGCCGCGCAGGTTTTCGTGACATACTTGCTCGACACGAACGTCGTCTCCGAGTTGAGGAAACCTAGGCCTCACGGCGGCGTGCGGTCATGGATCGAAAACGCCGATGCCGATCAGCTATTTGTCTCGGCGGTTACTTGCGGCGAAATACAGCGCGGCATTGAAGCGACTCGGGT
>JBQTIS010000205.1:0-5717 GCA_052387895.1 Rhodospirillales bacterium
AAGGCCAAAAGCGACGAGGAGCTGAAAAAGGACTACCGCGGCATCGCCGAGCGCCGGGTGCGGTTGGCCCTGCTGCTGTCCGAGATCGGCCGCCAGAACAACATCCAGGTCGCCCAGGAAGAGCTGAACCGAGCGGCGATGGAAGAGGCGCGGCGCCATCCCGGCCAGGAGCAGCAGGTGCTCGATCTGTTCAAGAACGACCCCCAGGCGCAGGCCCGGCTGCGCGCGCCGCTGTTCGAGGAGAAGGTGATCGACTTCATCCTCGAGATGGCCTCGGTCAAGGAAAAGCGCCTGCCGCCCGAGGAACTGGTAAAGGCGGCCACGGCGGCCTAAATAGGAACCGCCCCGGCCCGAGGCGGGCGCGGGGGCGGGGCCTCATCCTTCGACAGGCTCAGGATGAGGCCTGATGGTGAGCCTGTCGAACCAAGAGGCAAGCCATGGCTGAGCGCGATCCGCTGGAAGTCTACAACAACACCCTCGTTCCCATGGTCATCGAGCAGACCAACCGGGGCGAGCGGGCCTACGACATCTATTCCCGCCTGCTCAAGGAGCGAATCATCTTCCTGATCGGCGGAGTCAACGACGCCGTCGCCAGCCTGGTTTCCGCGCAGTTGCTGTTTCTCGAGGCGGACAACCCGAACAAGGACATCGCCTTCTACATCAACTCGCCCGGCGGGGTGGTGACCTCGGGTCTCGCGATCTACGACACCATGCGCTACATTCGCCCGGACGTTTCGACCATGTGCATCGGCCAGGCCGCCTCGATGGGCTCGCTGCTGCTGGCGGCCGGCGAGAAGGGCAAGCGCTACTCCCTGCCGAACTCGCGGATCATGATCCACCAGCCCTCGGGCGGGGCCCAGGGCCAGGCCACCGACATCGAAATCCAAGCGCGCGAAATATTGAATCTGCGCAAGCGCTTGAACGACATTTACGTCGAGCACACCGGCCAGACGTTCGAAGTGATCGAAAAGGCGGTCGAACGCGACAAGTTCATGACCGCCGACGAGGCCAAGGCCTTCGGACTGATCGACCAGGTGGTTACGCGCCGCGATCCGCCGGAAAAGGAAAAGCCGCATCTAGCCGCCGACTAGGCTGCCGAAATGCCATAGCGGGACGGTTTGGCGGGCGGCGAAAGCGGTTAAAGTCGAATCACTTGGCGCCGGGCCGGTTAAGAGCGGCCCGGGCTTAGTTCATAGATTCTAAAGATTTTTGCGTTGTGGTAACCGGCGGCGGCCTCTAACATGCCGTCGTGTGATCGTTAACGGGTGCGCCACTCCATGACCACCAAGGGCGGGAGCGACTCCAAGAACACGCTCTACTGCTCGTTCTGCGGGAAGAGCCAGCACGAGGTCCGCAAGCTGATCGCGGGCCCGACCGTGTTCATCTGCGATGAATGCGTCGAACTGTGCATGGACATCATCCGCGAGGATCACAAGTCCTCGATCTCCAAGACCCGCGACGGCGTGCCCAGCCCGCGCGACATCCGCCAGGTGCTCGACGACTACGTGATCGGCCAGGACCACGCCAAGAAGGTCCTGTCGGTCGCCGTGCACAACCACTACAAGCGCCTGGCGCACGGCGCCAAGAGCAACGACGTCGAGCTGGCGAAGTCGAACATCCTGCTGGTGGGACCCACGGGCTGCGGCAAGACGCTGCTGGCCCAGACGCTGGCGCGCATCCTGGATGTACCGTTCACCATGGCCGACGCCACGACCCTGACCGAAGCCGGCTACGTGGGCGAGGACGTCGAGAACATCATCCTCAAGCTGCTGCAGGCCGCCGACTACAACGTCGAGCGCGCGCAGCGCGGCATCGTCTATATCGACGAGGTCGACAAGATCAGCCGCAAGTCCGACAACCCGTCGATCACCCGCGACGTATCGGGCGAGGGCGTGCAGCAGGCGCTGCTGAAGATCATGGAAGGCACCATCGCCTCGGTGCCGCCGCAGGGCGGCCGCAAGCACCCGCAGCAGGAGTTCCTGCAGGTCGACACCACCAACATCCTGTTCATCTGCGGCGGCGCATTCGCGGGACTGGAAAAGATCATCTCGGCGCGCGGCCGCGGCACCTCGATCGGCTTCGGCGCCGACGTGCGCGCGCCCGAGGACCGGCGCACCGGCGACGTGCTGCGCGAGGTCGAGCCCGAGGATCTGCTGAAGTTCGGCCTGATCCCCGAGTTCGTCGGCCGCCTGCCGGTGGTCGCCACGCTCGACGACCTCGACGAGGGCGCGCTGATCGACATCCTCACCAAGCCAAAGAACGCGCTGGTCAAACAGTTCCAGCGCCTGTTCGAGATGGAGGACGTGCGGCTGCAAATCCACGAGGACGCGATGAAGTCGATCGCGGCGCGCGCGATCCTGCGCAAGACCGGCGCGCGGGGCTTGCGCTCGATCATGGAGCAGATACTCCTCGATCCCATGTATGAGCTCCCCAGCCTCGACGGCGTGAGCGAAGTGGTGGTCAACCGCGAGGTGGTCGAGGGCCGCGCCAAGCCGCTCTACATCTACGCCGACCAGCGCCAGGTTCCCCACACGGCGTAATGGTCTCCGGCCGGTCGCCATTCTCCGCCGATAGGATTTAGGGGATCGCGCCGCGTCCAGTTCCCCAGTTCCCAGGCTGCCCTTGACTCCGGCCGGTTCGGGGCCATCTTAACCAATTGGTTAATCCCCTGTGTATGTCCGTCCAGCGATGGTATGATGCGTGCTTGGGGGTAGGAGCGGTCGTAGGTAGCGGAGTTTTGCGAGGTACCATGCTCGAATCCCAGCGCGCCAACCTTTACCCCGTGCTGCCCCTCCGGGACATCGTCGTTTTCCCGCACATGATCGTGCCGCTGTTCGTCGGCCGCGAGAAATCCGTCCGCGCGCTCGAGGACGTGATGAAGGACGACAAGCAAATCCTTCTGGCGACGCAGAAAAACGCCGCCCAGGACGATCCCTCGACCGACGACATCTACCGCGTCGGCACCATCGGCACCGTGCTTCAGCTGCTGAAGCTGCCGGACGGCACGGTCAAGGTGCTGGTCGAGGGCGGCAAGCGCGCCAAGATCACCGGCTTCGCCGACAACCCGAGCTTCTTCCAGGCCACCGCCGAGGCGCTGGAGGAGCGCGGCGGCGGCACCCAGGAAGTCGAGGCCCTGGCGCGCGCCGTGGTCACGCAGTTCGAGCAATACATCAAGCTCAACAAGAAAAGCCCGCCCGAGGTGCTGGTCTCGATCAACCAGATCGAGGATTCCAGCAAGCTGGCGGACACCATCGCCTCGCATCTGTCGCTGAAGATCCCCGACAAGCAGCAGATTCTCGAGCTCGACAACGTCGGCGAGCGGCTGGAGCGCGTCTACGGCTTCATGGAAGCCGAGATCGGCGTGCTGCAGGTGGAAAAGCGCATCCGCAACCGCGTCAAGCGGCAGATGGAGAAGACGCAGCGCGAGTACTACCTGAACGAACAGCTCAAGGCGATCCAGAAGGAGCTGGGCGAGAACGAGGACGGCCGCGACGAGGTGGCCGAACTGGAAGACCGCATCAACAAGACGCGCTTCAGCAAGGAAGCGCGCGACAAGGCGCTGGGCGAGGTCAAGAAGCTGCGCACCATGTCGCCGATGTCGGCTGAGGCCACGGTGGTTCGCAACTACCTGGACTGGCTGCTGTCGATTCCGTGGAAGAAGCGCACCAAGATCAAGCGCGACATCAAGGAAGCGGAGAAAGTCCTCAACGCCGACCATTACGGCCTGGAGAAGGTCAAGGAGCGCATCCTCGAATACCTGGCCGTGCAGCAGCGCATGAAGAAGCTGAAGGGCTCGATCCTGTGCCTGGTCGGCCCGCCCGGCGTGGGCAAGACCTCGCTCGGCAAGTCGATCGCGCGCGCCACGGGGCGCAACTTCGTGCGCATGTCGCTGGGCGGCGTGCGCGACGAGGCCGAGATCCGCGGCCACCGCCGCACCTATATCGGCTCGATGCCCGGCAAGGTCGTGCAAGGCATGAAGAAGGCCAAGTCGTCCAACCCGCTGTTCCTCTTGGACGAGGTCGACAAGCTGGGCGCCGACTGGCGCGGCGATCCGTCCTCGGCGCTGCTCGAGGTCCTCGATCCCGAGCAGAATTCGACCTTCAACGACCATTACCTCGAGGTCGACTACGACCTGTCGGACGTGATGTTCGTCACCACGGCCAACACCCTGCGCATGCCGCAGCCGCTGATGGACCGCATGGAGATCATCCGCATTCCCGGCTACACCGAGAACGAGAAGGTCGAGATCGCCAAGCGCCACCTGATCCCCAAGCAGGTGAAGGAACATGGGCTGCGCAAGGGCGAGTGGTCGATCAGCGACGACGCGCTGCACGAGCTGATCCGCATCTACACGCGCGAGGCCGGCGTGCGCAACCTGGAGCGCGAGATCGCCAACCTGGCGCGCAAGGCCATCAAGGAAATCTTGACGGACAAGAACCGCGCCAAGGTGCATGTCACGCGGCGCAACGTCGAGAAATACGCCGGGGTGCCACGCTTCCGCTTCGGCGAGGTCGAAACGCAGGACCTGATCGGCGTGACCACGGGCCTGGCCTGGACCGAGGTCGGCGGCGAGCTGCTGTCGATCGAGTCGGTCACCGTGCCCGGCAAGGGCAAGGTGATCGCGACCGGCAAGCTGGGCGACGTGATGCGGGAATCGGTGCAGGCGGCCGAGAGCTACGTGAAAAGCCGCTCCATCGCCTTCGGCATCAAGCCCACGATCTTCGACAGGCGCGACATCCACGTGCACGTGCCCGAGGGCGCGACGCCCAAGGACGGGCCGTCGGCGGGCGTGGCCATGGTCACGTCGATCGTATCGCTTCTGACCGGCATTCCGGTGCGCCGCGACGTGGCGATGACCGGCGAGATCACCCTGCGCGGCCGCGTGCTGCCGATCGGCGGCTTGAAGGAAAAGCTGCTGGCGGCGCTGCGCGGCAACGTCAAGACCGTGCTGATTCCGACGGAGAACGAAAAAGACCTGGCCGAGATCCCCGACAACGTGAAGAAAGAGCTGGCGATCGTTCCCGTGGGCACCGCCGACGACGTGTTGAAGCACGCCCTGGTCCGCGCGCTTACCCCGATCGAATGGTCGGAGACCGACTCCGAACAGGCGGCCGTGGCCGCCAACAAGGCGGACAAGGACCGCGAAGCGGTCACCACGCACTGAAACCGCCGCGCGGAAACCCCGGCGGCCGCGCCCCGTTTTCGGTTGAAAACCGGCGAATCCTGTGGAAAAGCGCGGTTTTGGCGCCGATTCCGCGCCCCCAGCGGATTGACGCGCGCTTTGACCGGGAATTAGACTCCGCGCCACATCCATGCCTTTTTCTCCCGTCAAGCCATCGCCCGCATTCACAACCGACACCTCGAAGGAGTACGCCCTCGTGAACAAGAACGATCTTGTCACCGCGCTCGCCGACAAGGCCGGCATCTCCAAGGCCGACGCGACCAAGGCCATCGACGCTCTGTTCGACGTTCCCGGCGGAGTGCTCGCTTCGACGCTGAAAAGCGGCGACGACGTGCGCCTGGTCGGATTCGGCAACTTCGTGGTGACCAAGCGCGCGGCGAGCGAGGGCCGCAATCCGCGCACCGGCGAGAAGATCCAGATTCCCGCCTCCAATCAGCCGAAATTCAAGGCCGGCAAGGGCCTGAAAGACTCCGTAAACTGAGGCTAAGGCCCCGCGCGGGTCTTGGGGGAAGCGGGCGCTGGCGCGCCGCGAGCC
>JBQTIS010000206.1:0-16420 GCA_052387895.1 Rhodospirillales bacterium
CTTTGGCCACCAGCGAGGGCAGGACGACCGTGACCGCCGTGCCCTGGCCCGGCGCGCTTTTGATCTCGAAACGCCCGTCCATCAACTCCACCAGGCGGCGCGTCAGCGGCAGGCCGAGGCCCGTGCCGCGATCCTTCTGCGCGATCAGCGCGGATGCTGCCTGGCCGAACGGCGCCATGACCACGGGAATATCGTCCAACGCGATGCCGATGCCGGTGTCCGACACCACCATCCGCACGCCGCCGCCCGGCTCGGGCGCCGCCGCCACCTTGATGCGGCCGCCATCGGGCGTGAACTTCACCGCGTTGCTGAGCAGGTTCAGGAGCACCTGGCGCACGCGGGTGCCGTCGCTGAGCAGCGCTGGCAGGTCCGGCTCGAACGCGGTTTGCAGGCGAAGGTTTTTCGCGTCGGCCAGCGGCTGGATCATGCGCACCGCCGAGTCGACCGCGCCGGGCACGTCCACTTCGCCGACCTCGATGCTCACCACCCCCGCATCGACCTTGGTGAAGTCGAGAATTTCGTTGATCATGGCCAACAGGTGCAAGCCCGACGCGTGGATGTCGCCGGCATAGCCCTCGTAGCGCGGAGCCAGCGCGCCGAACGCCTTGCTGCGGATCATCTCCGAGAAGCCCAAGATCGCGTTGAGCGGCGTACGCAGTTCGTGGCTCATGTTGGCCAGGAACGCCGACTTGGTCCGGTTGGCCGCCTCGGCGCGACCAGCCGCCTCGGCCAGCGCGGAATTCTTGCGCGACACTTCGCCCGCCATGTGATTGAAGGCGTGAGCCAACGAGCGCAGCTCGCTCGGCACCAGACGCCGCAACTTGCCCACGCGCGCCTCGAGGTTGCCCGCGGCAAGGTCGCGCGCGGCGGCCACCGCCGCCTGCACCGGCAGGGTCAGGCGCTTCGCCAGGAACCAGCTGACCACACCGACCGAGCCCAGCCCCAGCACGATGATCAGCAGCGCCACGTTGCGTACGTCGTTGGCGCGCGCGATCAGCTCGCTCATCGGCTGCGGCACCATGACGCCCCAGCCCGTGCGCGGCACGGCGGTGTATCCCGCCACCATGTCGGCTTTCATCGCCGGCGAATGGAACGTGGCGACGCCGGTCTCGCCGGCCATCATTCTTTGAACCACCGGCAGCTTCGACAGGTTGGTCCGCGCCTGCCATAGCGCCGGGTTGGGATGCGCCAGAAAATTGCCGGCCCTGTCGAAAATCGCCGCATGGCCTTGCGCGCCGAAGGCAATCGCGCGCTGCACCTCGCGGATGTAGTCGGTCGCCAGCGCGCCGAACGCGACGCGGCCTTCGGGCAGGAGCCGCACGAGGTAGATCGTGGGCCTGCCGCCGGGACCCGCTATGACATTCGAGAAGGCCGGCTTGCCCGAGCCGTCGGCGATCGACCGCATTGCGCGCATCATGTCGGCGGACAATGGCGCGTCGGGCGCTTTGACGTCGGCGCGCACGGGCAGGAACGCGGAAACTCGGCCGTCGGCCTCGACCAGGCACATATGCTCGAAGTTGAGATCGGCCAGAAGCGCGGCCAGGCCCGCCCGGTCCTGGCCGTTGGCGAGGACGCCCGTGGCCATCAGGAACGTGGACTCGAGGTCGCGTGCGTAGCGGCTGAGGCTGCCGGTCAGGTTCTTCGCCAGCAGCAGGTGCTTTTCCTTGACCGAGTCGAGCTCCTTTCGCAGCGCCGAACTCTCGACCCAGGCGCCGAGAATCAAGACGGGTATCGTGGCGATCAGCGTGAAGGCGACGACCAGCACATTCCGCAGGCTCGCCGCCGCGGCGACGGCCGCGCGCAAACGCGACCAGTGCGGCTTCAAGGCGCCGTTTGCGTCCGGCGGCGCCGTGTCGCGCCCACTCGATGAAACGGAATTCCCCATGCAGCGAAGGATACAGGGGAAGATATTAACTTCCGGTTAATCGAGTTGAAGGACCACTTAACGGGCCGCCACCGCGCCGCAACCCGTCGTGGAAGTGCTTGGTCGGGCTTGCTTTTCCATAGGACTCCGACCGCAGCGAAGCGCTCCTCGTCAGGCGAAATGGCTCAAAATTCAGTCTCTGCTTCCGCCGCGGGCGCCTTTCTTTGGTGGCGCAAATGCTGCCACATCGCCAGGCCGACCGAGATTGCCGCCGCCAGCAAAAGACCGCCGGAGATCGGCCGCGTCAGGAACAGCCATGGGTTGTCGTCGGTCATGATCGAGCGCACCAGGTTGATCTCGATCTGGTCGCCCAGGATCAGGCCCAGGATCAGCGGCGCGAGCGGGAATCCGCATTTCACCAGCGCATAGCCGATCACCCCGAACAGCAGCAGCACGTAAACGCCCTGCATAGTGTTGTTGAGCGCGTAGGCGCCGATCACGCACAGCACCAGCACCACCGGCGCCAGCACCGCCAGCCGCACGCGCGTGATGCGCAAAAGGAACAACGCGCCGATCCAGATGATCGCCACCATCAGCGGGTGCGCCAGGATGTAGGCGGCGTAGATGCCGTAGGCGAGCTGCGGATGCTGCGAGACGAACAGCGGGCCCGACTGGATGCCGTGGATGGTCATGGCGCCGAGCATCACCGCCGTCACCGCGTCGCCCGGAATGCCGAAGGCCATGATCGTGACCAGCGAGCCGCCGACGTTCGCGTTGTTGGACGATTCAGAGGCGATGATGCCCTCGGGGATTCCGGTGCCGAATTTCTCGGGCCGCCGCGAGAACTTCTTGGCCTGGTCGTAGGCCAGCATGTTGGCGGCGCTGCCGCCGATCGCCGGCAGCACGCCGATCAGAATCCCGACGACGGTCGACCACAGCAGCAGCACCGGCCGCGCCAGGATCTCGCCCAGCACCCTGAAATGCGCCACCTTGAGCGAGGCGCGCGCCCAGTCGGCCGCGCCCGGCGGCTTGGCCGCGCGCATGTTCTCCACGTCGGTCATGATCTGCGCGAAGGCGAAAATGCCTATCAGCACGGGCAGGAACGGGAATCCCGCGCCGATGAAATCCGTGCCGAAGGTGAAGCGCGGCACGCCCATGATCGGGTCGGTGCCGATCACGGTGACCAACAGGCCGACGGCGGTGGAGGCCAGCCCTTTCACCATCGACCCCTCGGTCAGTCCCGCGACCATCGCCATCGCCAGCACGAACAGCGAGAAATACTCCCACGGCCCGAATTCGAGCGCGATAGCGGCCAGCGGCCCGGTCACCAGGATCAGGAACGCGCCGCCCAGAAGTCCGCCCAGGAACGACGCCCAAACGCCGAGCCATAGCGCCCTGCCCGGCTCGCCCTTGCGCGACATCGGAAACCCGTCGAAGGTGGTGGCGATGGCCGACGGGGTTCCGGGAATCCCGATCAGGCACGCGGTGATCAGCCCGCCGGCCGAACCGCCGACATAGACGCCGGTCATCGCCGCCAATCCCTGGAGCGGATCGAGGCCGAACGTGAACGGCAGCACCACGATGATCGTCAGCGTGATGGTGACGCCCGGCAGCGCCCCGCCGACTACGCCCGCGAGCGTGCCGAAGAACAGCGGCAGCAGGTATTTCCATTGCACGATCGCGGCCCGGCCCTGGCCGAGCAGCTCGAACATGCTCACCAGCCCGTCAGGCTGCCGCGCGGCAACAGCACCAGCAGATAGGATTCGAACGCGAAATAGGTGACGGCCGCCGTGCCGAGAGCGACGGCTGCGAGCAGGGCCCATTGCCGGGCGTCATGCGGCCATTCCAACGTGGCCTGGAGCCCCGCCACGAACAGCGGCGTCGCCAAGCGGAAACCTAGAATGGGCAGCAGGAAGCAATATCCGCCAACAATGACGAAGGCGGCGACCACCAGCCCATAGGCCTTGCGCGGCTGCGCTGTGGCCTTTGCCGCGCGCGCCCGCCGCGCCCGCCAGTCCAGGACGATCAACGCCGCGCCGGCGGCCGCCAGGAACGACAGCACGATGCGCGGGTAGAACCCCGGCCCGACCGGGACCAGGGCCACCTGCGGCAGGCCGAAGCTCTGGATCAGCAGCGCCAAGCCGATCCCAAGCAGGATCAGCCCGGCGATGCCGTCACGGCCGAGCGCCACGAAGGAAGACTCGAACCGCCGGAGCTATTTCTTGATGAGGTTGAGCTCCGTCATGATGGCCTTGCTTTCGCCGTCGAGCTTGGCAAGGAACTTGGCGTAGGCCGCCGCGTCCAGGTGCGCCACCTCGGTGCCCTGCAGCTTCATCGCCGCGGCGAAGCTCGGCTCCTTGGTCGCCTTGGCGCAGGACTGATCGAGCTTGGCCCTGACCGGCGCGGGCGTCGCCTTGGGCACGACGATGCCGCGCAGCACCGCGAACACGACCGGGATGCCCAGCTCCTTCAGCGT
Source organism: Rhodospirillales bacterium (assembly GCA_052387895.1). GTDB lineage: Bacteria > Pseudomonadota > Alphaproteobacteria > JAEULC01 > JAEULC01 > JAEULC01. The sequence continues at coordinate 4,341 of JBQTIS010000206.1, forward strand.
CGGCACGTCGGGCATCTCGGGATTGCGCTTTTCGCTGGCGATGGCGATGAAGCGCAACAGGCCGGCGTCGACCTTGCCCTTCTGCGTCAGGTTCGAGTCGGTCAGGTCGATATGCCCGCCCAGGATCGCGTTCATGCGCGGCGCCAGGCCCTCGTACGATACGTACTTGAACTTGATGCCGGCGTGCTTTTCGACCAGCGCCGGGAAGATGTGGCTGGTGGAGCCGAGCGTGGCGCCGACCGAAATCTGGCCCGGGCGCTTCTTGGCGTCCTCAAGCAGCTCCTTCCAGCTCTTCCACGGCGTCTTGGCGCTGGCGGTCAGCATCGACGGCGTGGACGAGACCAGGCAGATCGGCTCGAAGTCGGTGTATTTCACGTCGGTGAGGCCGGCGTAATTCACCAGGTGGATGTAGTCGTGCATGGCGTAGAGGGTATAGCCGTCGGGCGGCGCGCCCCTGGCTTCCTTGGCGCCCACCGTGCCCGAGGCGCCGGTGACGTTGGCGACCACCACGGGCTGGCCGACATGCTTCTGCAGTTCCGCGGCGAACGGACGGAAGATGTTGTCGGTATCGCCGCCGGCGGCCCAGGGCACGATCATCTTGATCGGACGGTCGGGAAATTGCGCCGACGCGCCCGCGGCGATGCCGACTGCGAGCCCGGCGACGACCAGCGCAGCTAGAGTCTTCCTCATTTTGGCGTTCCTCCCGGTTGCGATTTGCGGCCTTTCCGGCCGCGATTTTCCGCCATACTAGCAGGGGGCCCCGGGCAAGCAACCGTCCCGGCCACCCTGATTCTGCCATCAGCCGTATTTACGGCGCGGCGCGCGGCGGTATTCCCGCCAGCCCGCCGGCGACCGTCGCGGCGGCGCTCGAAGCCGGCGTTTTAGGTCCCGATCGCCAGCGGCGCCGTCAGCCTGCGCAGCGCCGCCACGACGCTGAGCGCCGTGATCCTGCCGGTGCGCGGATTTTCCTCGGACGGCACGTTGGCGATGCTCATGGAAAACCGCGCGCTGTCGGCCTCGACCTCGATCGCATGGGTGTTGCGGTCGATGCCGGGGTCGGCCCAGACCTCGATGGTCGTGCGGTCGGGGCCGATGCCGGCGAGGCTCAAGGCCGCCGCCACGTTGACGTTGGCGGGAAAGCCGCGCACCGCCTCGCGCGCGCTGCCCTCGAACACCTTCCTGGGCGCGTCGATTCCTGAGACCTCGATGTCGTTGGCGACGAGATGCGGCGCGCCCGCCAAGCCCCTGGGCGGCTTGCGGCTGACCATGCGCACGGAGCGGATCTCGCCCTCGGCCGCCGCGCGCACCGCGTCGAGCCCGATCAGCGCGCCGGTCGGCACGATCACGCGCCCGCCATGCCGCGCCGCGAGCTTGTCGATGTTGGGATGGTTCAGCAGGGCTCCCACGGTGACCGCCACCAGCGTGCGCCCGCGCTTCAGCGCTGGAATGGCGATCTCGGCGAACGAGGCGGCCGGCAGGCATTCCACGATCACCTCGGCCATGCCCGGCAGCTTGTTCAAGGCGACGACGGCGGGTTTGCGCTTGAACCCGCCGAGCGAGGCGCGCGCCTTGCCGAGGTCGCGCGCCGAAACGGCGACGAGCCTGAGGCCGGGAATCCCCCGGTCGAGCTTGCGCGCGACGGTCTTGCCGATCGCGCCGAACCCGGCGACGGCGACGGTGAGCGCTCGCCGCCTACGCCGCGCGCGCGCCGAGGGCTGCGCCTTGCGGGCGGCCTTCGGCTTGCGCTTGGCCATGCCCGGCGGACGCGCGGATCAGAAGCTGATCTGGTCGCCCGGGTTGATCGCGTGCACCTTGGTACGGGTCTGACTGCCCAGCGCCTTCTTGAACTCGTCGGGCGTGCCCTTCAGCGGCGGGAAGGTGCCGTAGTGCATCGGAATGGCGTGCTTGGGCTTCAGCCATTCCTTGACGGCGTAGGCCGCTTCCACCGGCCCGATGGTGAAATGGCCGCCGATCGGGATCAGCACCAGGTCGGGCTGGTAGTACTCGCCGATGAATTTCATGTCGCCGAACAGGCCGGTGTCGCCCATGTGGTAGATCTTGAAGCCGTTCTCCAAGGTCAGAATCCATCCCACCGGCTCGCCGCCCGGGAAGCTGCGCTCCTTGCCGGTGATCGGATCGACCGCCCGGTACTCCGAGCTGTGCTCGGCGCGCACCATGGTGAACTTGAGGCCCGCTCCCAACGGTTCGACCGTGCCGCTCTTGTTCATGCGCCCCGCCAATTCGGTGGGCAGGATGCCGAGCGTGGTGAACGTGTCGGCCAGGCCCGGCGGGCCCCACAGCGGCGCCTTGTTCTTGATCGCCAGCTCGGGCGCGTCGGCGGTGTGGTCGAAATGCCCGTGCGTCACCAGCACCAGGTCGAGCTTGCCGGTTTTGGTCAGGTCCTTCAGGGCGGCGGGGGTCTTGGGGTTTTTCGCGATGAACGGGTCGATCATGACCACCTTCCCGCCGGGGGTGGTGATCTTGAAAGCCGCCTGGCCATACCATTGCAGCTGCACCTTGGCCGGCGCCGGCTTGGGCGCGGTCTGGGCCGCTGCTTCGTTCACGGCCGCGGACGCGCCCGCCGCCACGGCGGCGGCGGCGAACAATCCAATAAACTTGCGCATGACGCTCCCCCTCTGCTTTAGGCCGGGCGGCGGTTCTCCGCCGCGGATTGTGGCGATAATCCGACAATCCACAGGGCCGCACAAGCGCCGGCGGACCGCAACCCCGCGGCCGGCTTGCGTGGACGGGCGCGGCCAAGATTTCGCCACATGGTTAAACGAACATTGCCCGCGCACGCGCCTGTGACCGGCGTCACACCCGGCGACGGTCGCAGGGATGATAAAATTGCACCAGTGAAGTCGATCGGGGGATCGGCCGCACTTCATTTCAATGGAGAGCGAACCATGATCCGACATCGTATCGCGAGAAACGGACTTGCCGCGTTGATGGGCGCGGCGCTTCTGGTCGCCGCAGGGTCGGCGGAAACGCGAGCGCAGGACAGCACCCTTTTGGGCGCGGGCGCCGGGGCCGGCGGCGGCGCGGGCATCGGCTTCGCGTTGGGCGGGCCGGTGGGCGCCGTGGTCGGCGGACTTTTGGGCGCCGGCGTCGGCGCGGGCGCGGGCCACGCCATCGGCAAGGACGACAAGGCGCGCGAGGCCGCCGCCGCCAACGCGTCCGGGGGCGGCAACCTGACCGCCCAGGTGCAGCAGGAGCTGATTTGGGCCGGCTACGACGCCGGCGCGGCGGACGGCCGCTACGGGCCACGCACGGCCAACGCCATCCGCGCCTATCAGGCCAACAACGGCTTGGCGCAGGACGGCCAGGCCTCGCCGGCGCTGCTCGACCATCTGCGCGCCAAGCGCGGCGCGGCGACGCCGCAACAGGCCGGCTATGCTCCGCCTCCGGCGCTGCCCCAGGCCCCGCCGCAGGCAATCGACCAGTCGAATTGCAAGCCGTACGAGACGCGCACGCTGATCGACGGCAAGGAGATGGTCAGCAAGGGCACGGCCTGCCTGCAGAAGGACGGCTCTTGGCGCACCATCAACTAGGGCGCACGACCGACCAACGCCGACAAGGCGTCCATCCGTTCGGACCTCGGGGCCGGGAAGCGATTCCCGGCCCCGTTGTTTTTTGGGGGGATATGCTACAAACGCGCCGGGACAATTCCGATCCTGGATCGCGATGGACCTGGCTGAGATACTCGACCTGATCCGGCGTCACGGCGACGTGGCCTATGGCTTCGTGTTCGCCTACGCCGGCGCCAACAGCCTGTTGATGGCGTTGTTCGCGGGCTACGCCGCGCACACGGGCGCGTTCGACCTCGGAACGCTGGTGGCGGTGTGCTGGGCGGGCAGCGTCGCGGGCGACGCCGTGCGCTTCTGGATCGGGCGGCGCTGGGGCCCCGCCTGCCTCCGGTACTTCCCGCGGATCGAACGCGCCGCCGCCGTGGTGGCGCGGCTGATCGACCGGCACAACGCCTGGATGATCCTGGTCCACCGCTATCCGCACGGTCTGCGCGGCGTGGCCGGCTTCGCCTACGGAATCTCGCCCGTGTCCTGGACGCGCTTCCTGGTTCTCAATTTCGTGTCGGCCGGAATCTGGGCGGTCGGGACGCTGTCGGCGGGCTACAGCTTCGGCCACGTGTCGGAAAAGACGCTGGGCGAGGCCGCCTCGGGCCTCAGCCTCGCGGTGCTGGTGGCGTTCCTGGCGCTCGCCTGGCTCTTGTCGAAGAAGCTGGAGCGCGCGATCGAGCGGGGGTGACCCGGGCGCGGCCGCGGCCGGGCCGGCGGATGCTGGTGAGCCCGGATGGGATCGAACCATCGACCCTCTGATTAAAAGTCAGATGCTCTACCGCTGAGCTACGGGCTCGGACCGGGAATTGGGCGCTTACATAGGCCTCGCGCGGCGGGCGGTCAATCGCGCCCCTGCTGGCAGCCGGCCGCTCAATCGTCCGGCGTGGGTTCCTGCTTGAAGGTCTGCATCGTCCGCGCCGCGCCGCCGTTCTTGCGCTCGACCGCGAAACGCTCGGTCAGGCGCTTGGCCACGCGCGGCGGCACGAAATGCCCCACCTCGCCGCCCAGCCGCCCGATCTCCTTGACGAAGCGCGAGGAGATGAACTGGTGGCGGTCCGAGGCCATCAGGAACACGGTCTCGACCGCCGGATTGAGCCGCGCGTTCATACCCGCCATCTGGAACTCGTACTCGAAGTCCGACACCGCGCGCAGGCCCCGGATGATGACGCGCGCGCCCACCGATACCGTGAAGTCCATCAGCAGGTTGTCGAAGGCGCGCACGTCGGCCTTGGCCGCCACGCCGTTCTCGGTCATCGCCGCGATCTCGCGGCGGACCATGTCCACGCGTTCGTCGAGCGAAAACAGCGGGTTCTTGCCGGCGTTGATGGCGACCGCCACCACCAGCTTGTCCACCACGCCGGCGGCTCGCCGGATGATGTCGGCATGCCCGTTGGTCAGCGGGTCGAACGTGCCGGGATAGACGCCGATGCGCTGGTTCGCCGCCATCGCCCCTACTCCGTCTCGGCCTCGCCGTTGGCGCCGCCGGCCCCTTGCGCGCCGTTGCCGTCCGCGCCGTGGCCATTTCCGCCGTTGCCGTTCGCGCCGTTGGCGCCCAGCCCTTCCTCGCTCAGGCGGCTGACAGAGACCACCTTCTCGTCCTGGACCTTGAACACGGTCACGCCCTGAGTCTTGCGGCCGGCGATGCGGATGTCGTCGACCGGGCAGCGGATGATCTGGCCGCCGTCGGTCACCATGATGATCTGGTCGCTGTCCTTGACCGGGAAGCTTGCGACCACGTTGCCGTTCTTCTTGGTGACGTCGATGTTGGCCAGGCCCTGTCCGCCGCGCCCCGCCACGCGGTATTCATAGGCCGAGCTGCGCTTGCCGAAGCCCTTTTCCGTGATCGCCAGCAGGAACTCCTCCAGCGCCTCCATCTCCTTCACGCGCGCGGGCGAAAGCGTCGCGGCCTGGGCCGGCTTGTCCTCGGCGTCGGCCTCCGGCGCCTCGATGTCGCCGCGCTGCGCGCGCTTGAGGCGCAGATACCCGTCGCGCTCGCCGACGTCGAACTCGGCGTGGCGCAGGATCGACATCGAGATCACCTCGTCGCCCTTGGCCAGCTTGATGCCGCGCACGCCGGTCGAGGTGCGGCCGGCGAACACGCGCACGTCGGAAACCGGGAAGCGGATGCACTTGCCGGCGCGCGTGGCCAGCAGCACGTCGTGCTCCTCGCCGCAGGGCTGCACCGCGATCAGCCGCTCGCCGCCCTCCTCCAGCTTCATGGCGATCTTGCCGTTGGCCTTGATGTCGACGAAGTCGGTGAGCGCGTTGCGCCTGACGCCGCCGGTGGACGTGGCGAACATCACGTTGGCCGTGGCGCCCGCGGCGTTCTCAGGCCGCGGCATCAGCGTGGTGATCGTCTCGCCTTCTTCCAGCGGCAACAGGTTGACCAGCGGCTTGCCGCGCGCCTGGGGATTGCCCAGCGGCAGCTTGTACACCTTCATCTGGTAGGCCATGCCGCGCGACGAGAAGAACAGCAGGAAGTCGTGCGTGTTGGCGACGAACACGCGGCTGACCGCGTCCTCCTCGCGCGTGGCCATGCCCGCGCGGCCCTTGCCGCCGCGGCGCTGCGCGCGATAGGCCGAGAGCGGCACGCGCTTGATGTAGCCGCCCAGCGTGACCGTGACCACCATGTCCTCGCGCTGGATCAGGTCCTCGACGTCGACCTCGTTCTCCTGCGCCTCCAGCGTGGTCTTGCGCGGCGTGGCGAACTGCTCCTTCATCGCCGCCAGCTCCGCCCGCAGGATGCCGGTCAGCTTCTTGCGCGACTCCAGGGTCTCGAGGAATCCCTTGATGTCCTTGGCGAGGCCGTCGAGCTCCTCGGCGATCTTGTCGCGCTCGAGGCCCGTCAGGCGCTGCAGCCGCAGATCGAGGATCGCGCGCGCCTGGGCGTCGCTGAGCTTGTAGGCGCCGTCCTTGCCGACGGCGTGGCCCGGGTCGTCGATCAGCTTGACGAGCGCGGCGACCGAGGCCGCCGGCCAGGCCTTGGCCATCAGCTTGGCGCGCGCCTGCACCGGATCGGGCGAGGAGCGGACCAGCTGGATCACCGGGTCGATATTGGCGACCGCGATGGCCAAGCCCACCAGGATATGGGCCCGCTCGCGCGCCTTGCCCAGCTCGAAGATGGTGCGGCGGCGGATCACCTGCTCGCGGAACTCGACGAACGCGGCGATCACCGAGCGCAGGTTCAAAAGCTCCGGCTTGCCGCCGTTCAGCGCCAGCATGTTGACGCCGAAGCTCTCCTGCAGCTGGCTGTGGTGGTAAAGCTGGCTTAACACCACCTCGGGCACCGCCTCGCGCTTCAGCTCGATCACCACGCGCAGGCCCTGGCGGTCGCTTTCGTCGCGCAGGTCCGAGATGCCCTCGATCACCTTGTCGCGCACCAGCTCGCCGATGCGCTCGATCATCCTGGCCTTGTTCACCTGGAACGGAACTTCCGTCACGACGATCGCCATGCGGTCCTTGCGGATTTCTTCGATCGCGGCGCGCGCGCGGATGGTCAGCGACCCGCGGCCGAGGTGATAGGCCGAGCGGATGCCGGTCGAGCCCAGAATGACGCCCCCGGTCGGGAAGTCCGGCCCCGGCACCTTTTCCATCAGCTCGTCGATGGTGACGGCCGGGTTGTCGACGTAAAGGCAGCAGGCGTCGATCACCTCGCCCAGGTTGTGGGTCGGGATGTTGGTCGCCATGCCGACCGCGATGCCGCCGGCGCCGTTGACCAGGAGATTGGGAAAGCGCGCCGGCAGGACCACCGGCTCCCGTTCGGTGCCGTCGTAGTTCGGCTGGAAATCCACCGTGTCCTTGTCGATGTCGTTCAAAAGCGCGTCGGCCGCGCGCGCCAGCCGCGCCTCGGTGTAGCGCTGGGCCGCGGGCGGATCGCCGTCCATCGAGCCGAAATTGCCCTGCCCGTCGACCAGCATCAGCCGCATCGAGAAGTCCTGGGCAAGGCGCACCATGGCGTCGTAGATCGCGGCGTCGCCATGGGGGTGGTACTTGCCCATCACTTCGCCGACGATGCGGGCGGACTTGCGGAACCCCTTGTTCCAGTCGTAGCCCGCTTCTTTCATCCCGTAGAGGATGCGGCGGTGGACGGGCTTGAGGCCGTCGCGCACGTCGGGCAGCGCGCGGGCCACGATCACGCTCATGGCGTAATCGAGATACGAGCGCTGCATCTCCTCTTCGAGGCTGACGGGCGCGATATCCTGGGGCGGCGGCGTCTGCTGCGTTGTCACGCGATCTGTCTCGGGCGGTGTTTTACGGGCAGCTGTAGGCAGCGTCCGGGCGGTCTGTCCGGCGGGGCCGGCGCTTGCATTTTTTCGCCCCGGAAATCCGACCATTTCTCTACCAGATTCTGCACCTGCGAACAACGCTTTCGCCCGCGGCCGCCGGTCCGAAAACTTGTATTCAACCGTTTGTTATCTAAGGTATTTTTTGTCCCTGTGGATGAAGCGTCGGGCAACCCGGCCGGCACTGGCCGGACCAAGGCTGCGGCGCGGGGAATCAGCCTGGAGAACCGCCGGTTTACGACCCCAAAACGCGGCCCGGTTGGCTTGTGGGGCCTGCGTCAAGCCGGTAGTGTCGGGCGCTTCCCGAGCGCAACGGACCCACCCTGCATGACCATCCGCGACGGCTTCATCGAGACCATCGGCAACACGCCGCTGATCAAGCTCAGGAAGGCCTCGGCGCTGACGGGCTGCGCCGTGCTGGGCAAGGCCGAGTTCCTGAACCCCGGCGGGTCGGTCAAGGACCGCGCGGCGCTGGCGATCGTGCAGGACGCCGAGAAACGCGGCGCGCTGAGGAAGGGCGGCGTGATCGTCGAGGGCACCGCCGGCAACACCGGCATCGGCCTGGCGCTGGTCGGCAACGCGCGCGGCTATCGCAGCGTGATCGTGATCCCCGACACCCAGTCGCAGGAGAAGAAGGACATGCTGCGGCTGTGCGGCGCCGATCTGCGCGAGGTGCCGGCCGTGCCCTATAAGGACCCTAACAACTACGTGCATTACTCCGAGCGCCTGGCCAAGCAGCTGGACAAGACCGAGCCCAACGGCGCGATCTGGGCGCAGCAGTTCGACAACGTCGCCAACCGCGACGGCCACTACCGCACCACCGGCCCCGAGATCTGGGAACAGACCCAGGGCAAGGTGGACGGCTTCACCTGCTCGGTGGGCACCGGCGGAACGCTCGCGGGCGTCGCGATGGCCCTCAAGGAGCGCAACAAGAACGTGCGCATCGTATGCGCGGACCCGATGGGCGCGGCGCTGTACAATTTCTACAAGCACGGCGAGCTCAAATCCGAGGGCAGCTCGATCACCGAGGGCATCGGCCAGGGGCGCATCACCAAGAACCTGGAGGGCGCGCCGATCGACGACGCCTACCAGATCAAGGACGAGGACTGGCTGCCCGTGCTGTTCGACCTGGCGCGCGAGGAGGGCCTGGTGCTGGGCGGCTCGTCCGGCCTCAACGTCGCGGGCGCCGTCCGGCTCGCCAAGGAGCTGGGGCCGGGGCACACGGTCGTGACCATCCTGGCCGATGGCGGGCAGCGCTATATGTCCAAGCTGTTCAATCCGGCGTTCCTGCGCTCGAAGAACCTGCCGACGCCGCCGTGGATGAGCTGACATGGCGACCGAGCTGGTGTTCCGCGCCGACGCCTATGCCCGATCCTGCCCCGCCACCGTCGTGGGCGCGGACGCGCGCGGCGTGCTGCTGGACCGCACCGTGTTCTATCCCACGGGCGGCGGCCAGCCCGGCGACAGCGGGGCGTTGCGACTGGCCGACGGCGCGGCGCTGAAGGTGGTCGACGCGCTGAAGGGCGAGGCCCCGGACACGGTGGCGCATGTGCTGGAGCCCGGCGCCAAGGCGCCCGCCCCCGGCACGGTCGTGACCGCCGAGATCGACTGGGACCGCCGCCACAGGCACATGCGCATCCACACCTGCCTGCACCTGCTTTCGGCGTTGCTGCCCTATCCCGTCACCGGCGGCCAGGTGGCGGCCGACAAGGGCCGGCTCGACTTCGACATCCCCGAGGCGATCCTGGACAAGGACGAGCTGACCCGGAAGCTCAACGCGCTGGTCGCGGCCGACCACCTTGTGGGCCAGCGCTGGATCACCGACGCCGAGCTCGCCGCCCAGCCCGACTTGGTCAAGACCATGTCGGTCAAGCCGCCGGCCGGCGCGGGCAGGGTGCGGCTGATCGAGGTCGCGGGACTGGACTTGCAACCCTGCGGCGGCACGCACGTGGCCCACACCGCCGAGATCGGCCGGGTCGAGGTGGTGAAGATCGAGAAGAAGGGCCGGATCAACCGGCGGGTCGTCGTCGCGTTCGCCTCCTAGGCGGGAAGGCAGCCCATGCAATACGCCCGTCCCGACGCGCTGGTTTCGACGGAATGGCTGGCGCGGCATCTGAACGACGCCGAGCTTCGGATCGTGGACGGCACCTATATCCTGCCGCCGACCGCGCGCAGCGCGCGCAAGGAGTTCGCGCAACGCCACATCCCCGGCGCGGTGTTCTTCGACATCGACGAAATCGCCGACAAGACGAATCCCCTGCCCCACATGCTGCCGCCGCCCGAGCAGTTCTCGGCCAAGGCGCGCAAGCTGGGCCTGGGCGACGCGGGGCGCATCGTCGCCTACGACACGCATGGGATGATGAGCGCGGCCCGGGTGGGGTGGATGTTCCGCGCGATGGGCCACAAGAACGTCGCGGTGCTGGACGGCGGCCTACCGAAATGGCTGAAGGAGGGCCGCCAGGTCGCCGGCGCCGCGCCCAACGCGCCGGAGCGGCACTTCACCGCGCGCTTCGATCCCGCGCTGGTGCGCAGCCTGATGCAGGTGAAAGACGCGCTGGAGAGCAAATCCGTGCAGGTGGTGGACGCGCGCAGCGCCGGGCGCTTCAAGGGCGTGGACCCCGAGCCGCGCGCGGGCCTGCGCGGCGGCCACATGCCCGGCGCGTTCAACGTGCCCTATACCGATCTGCTGGACCCGGCCGAAAAGACGTTTCTGTCCGCCGACCGGCTGGCCCAGCGCTTCGCCGCCGCGGGCGTCGATACGGCCAAGCCGATCGTCACGAGCTGCGGCTCGGGCGTGACGGCCTGCGTGCTGGCCCTTGGGCTGTACCTGCTCGGCCGCGACGACGTGGCGGTGTACGACGGCTCGTGGACGGAATGGGGCGGGCGCAAGGACACCCCGGTCGCGACGGGCTGACCATGCCGGACGCGTTCAAGATCCGCCCGCTCAAGGACGCCGACATCGAGCCGGTGGTCCAGCTATGGACCGATTGCGGCCTGACCCGGCCGTGGAACGACCCGCGCGCCGACATCGCCCAGGCGCGCAAATCGGGCTCGGCCGAAATCCTGGTGGCCGAGGCCGCCGACGGCCGCATCGCCGGCGCCACCATGCTGGGCGACGACGGGCATCGCGGCTGGTTCTACTATCTCGCGGTGGCGCCCGCGTTGCAGAAGTCCGGCCTGGGACGGCGCATCGTCGCGGCCGGCGAGGACTGGATGTGCGGGCGCGGCATCGCCAAGTCCCAGATCATCATCCGCGGCGGCAACGCCACGGTGCGGGGCTTCTACCAGGCGCTGGGCTACGGCGTGCAGGACCGCGTGCTGATGGCGCGCTGGCTGGACGGCAGGCCGCTGACGCCGTGAGTGCGGCCGGAAAGCTGATCGCCGTCATCACTTATGCTTGGCAAGCAGCCGGTCGGTTTCCATCGACGGCCATCCCGCGGCTCCATGATAGAGGGCGACATGCAGGGTGAAGGATTTCTGGCGATCTGGAGCGATGTCGACGCGCCACAGGAGACCGATTATCTCCACTGGCTTACCCGCGAGCACACAACCGAAAGACTAAGCGTCGACGGCTTCATCGCCGTACGTGTATTCCGGGCGATCAGCGATACGATCTGCCGGTTCCTCATTGTCTATGAGTTGGAAGATACCGGCGCCCTGTCTGGGCCGGCCTATCTCGCGCGCCTGAATTCGCCCACGCCGTGGTCGCAGCGGATCATGCCGATCCTCCGGAATTTCGTGCGCGGCGGCGGCCGGCGTGCGATTTCCAAAGGCATTGGCCGTGGCGGGTTTGTCGCGGCCCTGCCGTCGCCGCAAGGCCTGACGGACAAGGCTGGCGTTGTTGAAGGGTTGGCAAGCCAGGACCGGATCGCGGCTGCCCATCTGCTGGAAACCGACCGGGAGAAAACATTGATCCAGACGCAGGAAAAGAAGCTGCGTCCCAAGGACAAGTCATTCGACAGCCTGTTGCTGGTCGAGGGCCTGGATCAGAAGGCGCTCAGAAGGGCGCTCCTAGCGTTTCCAGCGCTGCTGCCCGCCGGCGTTTCGGCAGAGGATGTGCCGTTTTATGCCTGTGTCTTTGCCCAGGACGGCCGGCGCTGGTCAGCCTCATGAGCGCGGCAAGGCTTTCCACCGTCGTCACCTATCTGGAGATGCTGGAGCGGCCGACGCGCCCGCCCGCCCCGGCGCCGTCGGGGCGCAGGCTGGCGCTGATGCGCGCCGA
>JBQTIS010000207.1:0-9125 GCA_052387895.1 Rhodospirillales bacterium
CGGGCTGCCGCTGATCGAGGCGTTCAACGACAAAGGCTACGACACGCTGGGTTGCGACATCGACCAGGCGAAGGTGAAAGGCTTGAACGCCGGGCGCTCGCCGATCAAGACCGTCGAGCACAAGCGCGTGCGGCGCATGGTAGGGACCGGGTGCTTCCGGGCGACCGCCGATTTCTCCGAGCTCAAGACCGCCGACGCCATATTGATCTGCGTGCCCACGCCGCTGACCCGCCACCGCGAGCCGGACATGACCTACGTGGTCCAGACCGGCAAGACCGTGGCGAAGCACCTGCGCCGCGGGCAGTTGGTGGTGCTCGAATCCACCACCTACCCCGGCACCACGGTGGAGGAGCTGAAGCCCGTGCTCGAGGCGACGGGCCTCAAGTCGGGTCGCGACTTTTTCCTGGCCTATAGCCCCGAACGCGAAGACCCCGGCAATCCCAAGTTCAACACCCGCGTAATCCCCAAGGTGGTGGGCGGCGACGGCGCGGCGGCGCGCGATCTGGCCCTGGCGCTGTACGGCCAAGTGGTGGCCGGCGTCGTGCCGGTGTCGTCCACCCAGACCGCCGAGGCGGTGAAGCTGACGGAGAATATCTTTCGCGCCGTGAACATCGCGCTGGTGAACGAGCTGAAAGTGATCTTCACCCGCATGGGCATCGATATCTGGGAGGTGATCGAGGCGGCCAGGTCGAAGCCGTTCGGCTATATGCCGTTCTATCCCGGCCCAGGCCTGGGCGGGCACTGCATCCCGATCGACCCGTTCTATCTCACCTGGAAGGCGCGCGAGTTTGGCGTGGCGACGCGGTTCATCGAGCTGGCCGGCGAGGTGAACCAGGCCATGCCCGACTACGTGATCGCGGTGCTGGCCGACGCGCTGAGCCGCCGGCTGAAGAAGGGGCTGAACGGAACGCGCATCCTGATCCTCGGCATGGCCTACACGAAGAACGTCGACGACGTCCGCGAAAGCCCGGCGTTGCGCCTGATGGAGCTGCTCGGCGGCCACGGCGCCGCGGTGGACTTCTACGATCCTTACGTCGCCGCGATTCCGGCCACGCGCGAGCACCCCAGGCTCGCGGGCATCAAGGGCGCGAAATTGCGCCCGGCAGCGCTCAAAGCCTACGACGCCGTGCTGATCTGCACCGACCACGACGCCGTGGACTACGCCGCGGTCGTGCGCCACGCCCGGCTTGTGATCGACACGCGCAACGCCACGCGCGATGTGAAGTCCGGCCGCGACAAGATCGTGCCGGCGTGAGCCAATCCGGCGCCCGGGAGGCACCATGTCCGCCCTAATCGATATCGCCTGCTACGCGGGCTATACCGTGCTCAGCGTCTGGGGACTGCTGCTCTTGAAGCCGGCGCTGACGCCGATGGCCGCGGGCGGCGCGGTCACCGCCACGGGCGTGATGCAGGCCGCGGCCGGCCTGGTCATCTACACCGTCAGCTTCGCGCTGTGGCTGGTGGTGCTGGCGCGCCAGCCGCTCTCGGTCTCCTACCCCATCGCCATCGGGCTCACACTGGCGGCCAGCGCCGCCGCCGCCGCGTGGCGGCTCGACGAAGCGCTGCCGATGCTCCGGATCGCCGGCATCGCGGTGATCTTCCTCGGCGTCGTCATGGTGGCGCGGAGCTAGCGGGATTGACCGTGTCCACGCACGAGCGGATCGGGCGCGAGGAACGGGTCGTCGGTTCTTCCGACCGGGCCTTCGGATTCGTGTTCGGCGGATTCTTCGCGCTGCTGACGTTGCTCAATCTCTGGCGCGGCTGGTCCGGATGGGGCTGGGCGTTCGCGGGGCTGGCGCTGGCCTTCGCCGCCGCCGCGCTGTTCGCCCCCGGCGTGCTCGCGCCGTTCAACCGCCTGTGGTTGAAGCTCGGACTTGTGCTGCACAAGGCGGTGACGCCCATCGTCATGGCGATGCTATTCTATTTGGTGATCACGCCGATGGGCGTGGCGATGCGCCTGATGGGCAAGGATTTCCTGCGCCTGAAACGCGACCCGGAGGCCAAGAGCTATTGGATCGAGCGCCGGCCGCCCGGCCCGGCGCCGGACACAATGAAGAACCAGTTCTGAGGGAGAGATGCCGAAAGATGTCCCCTTGCCGTCCCCATGATCGTCATGCCCGGCTTCATGCCGGGCATCCACGTCGGCCTGCCCGCACAAGCCTGACGACGTGGATCGCCGGGACAAGCCCGGCCATGACGAAATAGAAAAAGGCGTCGGAGGCGGATCGAGGCTGACATGTCCTTCATTCTTGAATTGTGGGCCTTCATGCGGGCGCGCAAGAAGTTCTGGCTCTTGCCCATCCTGGCGATGATGGCGCTGTTCGGCGGCCTTGTCGTGATGACCAAGGGCAGCGCCGTGGCCCCGTTCATCTACACGCTGTTCTAGCAGCGCATAGGGCGGGCATGCGCATCCTCGGCGTCAGCGCCTATTACCACGACAGCGCCGCCGCGCTGGTCGAGGACGGCCGCATCGTCGCCGCCGCCCAGGAAGAGCGCTTCACCCGCAAGAAGCACGACAGCGAGTTCCCCGCCAACGCCGTGGCGTATTGCCTGGAGCAGGCCGGCGTCGGGCTTGACCGGGTGGATTTCGTCGCGTTCTACGACAAGCCGTTCCTGAAGTTCGAGCGCCTGCTGGAAACCTATCTTGCCTTCGCGCCGCGCGGCTTCGCCTCGTTTTCCAGGGCGATCCCGGTTTGGCTGCGCGAGAAGCTGTTCCAGAAGTCGCTGCTGCGCGACGAGCTGCGCAAATCCCATCCCGGCTTCGACTGGCAGAACAAGCTGCTGTTCGCCGAGCATCACCAGTCGCACGCGGCCTCGGCCTTCTTTCCCTCGCCCTACGCCGAGGCGGTGATCTTGACCATGGACGGGGTGGGCGAATGGGCCACCACCTCGGTCGGCCACGGGCGCGGCAGCGGGCTGGAGATGCGGCGCGAGATCCACTTCCCGCATTCCCTGGGCCTGCTCTATTCCGCCTTCACCTATTACACCGGGTTCAAGGTGAACTCGGGCGAGTACAAGGTGATGGGCCTGGCGCCCTATGGCGAGCCGCGCTTCATGCAGGCGATCCTGGACAATCTGATCGACGTGAAGGACGACGGCACGTTCCGGCTGAACCTGGAGTATTTCGACTATTGCACGGGCCTGAGGATGACCAACGAGAAGTTCGACGCGCTGTTCGGCGGCCCGCCGCGCAAGCCCGACCAATGGCTGACCCAGCGCGAGATGGACCTGGCCGCCTCGATCCAGGCCGTGATCGAAAAGGTGGTGCTGCGGCTGACCCGCTCGCTCGCCAAGGAGACCGGCAGCCGCAATTTGTGCCTGGCCGGCGGCGTGGCGCTGAACTGCGTCGCCAACGGCAAGGTGCTGCGCGCCGGCAATTTCGACAACATCTGGGTGCAGCCGGCGGCGGGCGACGCCGGCGGCGCGCTCGGCGCGGCGCTGCTGGCCTATCACCTCTACCGCCGCCAGCCGCGCTTGCCGAACGGCGCGATCGACGGAATGCACGGCAGCTACCTCGGCCCGGAGTACGATCAGAAAGATGTCGAGCGGCGGCTCGCGGCGGCGGGCGCGAAATTCACGGTGCTGGACGAGCGCGGCACGGTCGCGGCCTCGGCCCGCGCGCTAGCCGAGGGCAAGGCCCTGGGCTGGTTCCAGGGCCGCATGGAGTTCGGGCCGCGCGCGCTGGGCGGCCGGTCGATCCTGGGCGACGCGCGCTCGCCGACGATGCAGAAAACGCTGAACCTCAAGGTCAAGTACCGCGAGAGCTTCCGGCCGTTCGCGCCCTCGGTGCTGCGCGAGGACGTGGCGGACTGGTTCGAGCTCGACGCCGACAGCCCCTACATGCTGCTGGTGGCCGACGTGGCGAAGCCGCGCCGGCGCGCGATGACTGCGGAGGAGAACAGGCTGTTCGGCATCGACAAGCTGAACGTGCCGCGCAGCGAAATTCCCGCGGTCACGCACGTGGACTATTCCGCGCGCGTCCAGACCGTGCACAAGGAGACCAACCCGCGCTATCACGCGCTGATCGGCGAATTCAAGCGGCTGACGGGCTGCCCGGTGATCGTGAACACCAGCTTCAACGTGCGCGGCGAGCCGATTGTCTGCACGCCCGAGGATGCCTTCCGCTGCTTCATGGGCACGGAGATCGAGACGCTGGCGGTGGGCGACTGTATGCTCGAAAAGGCCGGGCAGGACCCGGCGCTGAAACAGGACTACAAGAACAAGTTCGAGCTGGACTAGTATTCCGGCATGAGGGCCGCCCATACATGAGCAGGTTGCGTCTTGCCGCCGCATTGAGCCTAGCCGTCGCCGCCGCGCCTGTGGCCGCGCAGGACCCGTCGTTGGGCGACGCGGCGGTGGGCGCCGAAGCCGGCAGCTATCTGGGCCTGACCTTCAGCGCTCTGCCCCAGTATCGCCAGGGCCAGGGGGCGCTGGTGGGCGGCCTGGCGGGCGCGGTGCTGGGTTCGCTGGCCGCCGCTCCCGTGGGTCGCGAGCAGGCCGTGATGCCGGGCGTGGCGCAACCGCCGGCGGCGGTCCAGTTGGAGTGCCGCAACTTCACCAACCGGGTGACGATCGAGGGCGAGCGGCGCGAGCTGAAGGGCACGGCCTGCAAGCAGCCCGACGGCACGTGGCGGGTTGTGCCGTGACCGGCACGTGGCGGGTTGTACTGTGACCGGCACGTGGCGGATCATGCCGTGACCGGCATGCGGCGCATCATGCTCTGATGGCTGACAGGCCCACCAAGCGTAATTCGAAGCATCGGCCCGAGACGCTTGCCGCGCGCGCGCTGGGCTGGCTCGACGCCGGCGGCGGCGTGGTGCCGCCGATCTTTCCGTCCACGACCTACGCGCGCGCGCCCGACTACGCGCTGATCGGCGGGCGCAGCTACAGCCGCGACGACTCCGCCGCCTATGTCCAGCCCGAGGCGCTGCTGGCGGCGCTGGAAGGCGGCTCGGCGGCGATGCTGTTCGCCTCGGGCATGGCGGCCACATCCGCCGCGTTCCAGGCGCTTCGGCCCGGCGACCACGTCGTGGTTCAGCGCGACCTTTATTACGGCCTGCCGAAATGGCTTTCGGGCTGGGCCGAGCCCTGGGGCATCAAGCCCAGCTTCGTTCCGACCGGCGACCTGGAGGCCCTGGAAAACGCGGTCCGCAAGGGCAAGACCAGGCTGGTGTGGATCGAAACCCCCGCCAATCCCACCTGGGCCGTCACCGACATCGCCGCGGCGGCGAAAATCGCGCACGGCGCGGGCGCGAAGCTCGCGGTCGATTCCACCGCCGCCACCCCCGTGCTGACCCGGCCGATCGAGCACGGCGCCGACATCGTGATGCACTCCGCCACCAAGTTCCTCAACGGCCACAGCGACGTGATCGCCGGCGCGTTGGTGACGGTGCGCGACGACGAGTACTGGCGTCGCGTGCGCTATGTGCGCCAGCTCGGCGGCGCGGTCCTGGGGCCGTTCGAATCGTGGCTGCTGCTGCGCGGCATGCGCACGCTGCACCTGCGCGTGCGCCAGCAGTCCGAGAACGCGCTGCTGATCGCCACGCGCTTCCAGCGCCACAAGAAGCTCAAGGGCGTGTGCTATCCCGGCCTGAAGGATGCGCCCGGCCACGCCGTCGCCGCGCGCCAGATGCACGGCGGCTACGGCGGCATGCTGTCGCTGCGCTTCGCCGGCGGGCCCAGGGCGGCGCTGAAATTCGTCGCGCGCCTGAGGGTGTTCGTGCGCGCCACCTCGCACGGCGGCGTGGAAAGCCTGGTCGAGCACCGCGGCTCGGTCGAGGGGCCCGAGAGCGCCGTGCCGCACGACCTGTTGCGCGTGTCGGTCGGCGTCGAGCACGCCGACGACCTGATCGCCGACCTGGACCAGGCCTTCGCCGCCATCTGAACCGGAAAGGGCGCCTGATGATCGATCTCTATACCTGGAGCACGCCGAACGGTCGCAAGGTCTCGATCATGTTGGAGGAAACCGGCCTGAAATACGGCGTGTTCCCGATCGACATCACCAAGAATCAGCAATTCGCCGACGACTTCGTGCGCTTCAACCCCAACAGCAAGATCCCCGCGATCGTCGACCACGAGGGTCCGGGCGGCGAGAAGTTCCCGCTGTTCGAGTCGGGCGCGATATTGATCTATCTCGCCGACAAGACCGGCAAGTTGCTGCCCAAGGAGCCGGCGGCGCACTACCGGACGCTGCAATGGCTGATGTTCCAAATGGGCGGCGTGGGCCCGATGTTCGGCCAAGCGCACCATTTCCTGCGCGCCGCGCCGGAGAAGATCAAGTACGGCATCGAGCGCTATACCAAGGAGGCCCGCCGCCTCTACGGCGTCATGGACGGGCACCTGAAGCGGAACCAGCACCTTGCCGGCGAGTATTCCATCGCCGACATCGCGACCTATCCCTGGGTGGCGCGGCACGAATGGCACCTGGTCGACCTGGCCGACTTCCCCTACGTCAAGCGCTGGTACGACGCCATCGGCGCGCGGCCGGCCGTGAAAAAGGGCATGGCGGTGCCGTGAGCTTGCAGCGACGGGATCGCGCGCCATGGCCGACGAGGACCGCGTAGCGCCGTTCGACCTGGTGGTGTTCGGCGGCGCCGGCGACCTGGCGCTGCGCAAGCTGCTGCCGGCGATGTACCAGCGCGAGCGCGACGGAAGGCTCGCCGGGGACGGGCGTATCGTCGCGGTGGCGCGATCGGCCATGAGCGCCGAGGAATACCGCCGCCGCGCCGAGGCAGCGCTCAAGGCCCACGTTCCGGCGGACACGCTGGACCCCGGCACGGCGGCGACGCTCCTGAAGCGCCTGGACTATGTCGCCTGCGACGCCGCGGACCCGGCGGACATCGCCAAGCTCGGGCCGCATCTGGCACCCGACGGCCGCACACGCGCCTTCTATCTCGCCACCGCTCCCGACTTGTTTGGCCCGATCTGCCGGGCGCTCGGTACTGCCGGCCTTGCCTCGCCCGGCTCGCGCGTGGTGCTGGAAAAGCCGCTGGGCCGCGACCTCGCCTCCTCGCGCGCGGTCAACGACGCGGTGGGCGCCGTGTTCGGCGAGGAGCGCGTGTTCCGCATCGACCACTACCTGGGCAAGGAGACGGTGCAGAACCTGATGGCGCTGCGGTTCGCCAACCGGAGGTTCGAGCGGCTGTGGCACGCCGGCGAGATCGACCACGTGCAGATCACCGTGGCCGAGGCGCTGGGGGTCGAGGGCCGCGGCGCATATTACGACCGCAGCGGCGCGCTGCGCGACATCGTGCAGAACCACCTGATGCAGCTCTTGTGCCTGGTGGCGATGGAGCCGCCGGCGCGGCTGGAGGCCGACGCGGTGCGCGACGAGAAGGTGAAGGTGCTGAAATCGCTGCGGGCGCTGCAAGGCGCGGACGTCGCGCGCGACACGGTGCGCGGGCAATACGCGGCGGGCGCCATCGCCGGCCGGGCGGTCCCCGCCTACGCCGCCGAGATCGGGCCCGAGGGCGCTGCCAGCCGAACCGAAACCTTCGTGGCGCTGCGCTTGGCCGTGGACAACTGGCGCTGGGCCGGCGTGCCGTTCTACCTGCGCACGGGCAAGCGCCTGGCGGAGCGGCGCTCGGAAATCGTGGTCGAGTTCCGCGACGTGCCGCACCAGATCTTTCCGCCCGAGGCTGGCGCGATCGCGCCCAACCGCCTGGTGATCCGCCTGCAGCCGGACGAGGGCATCTACTTGGCGCTCAACACCAAGACGCCGACGCCGGGCAAGCTCAGGCTCCAACGCGCGGCGCTCAATCTCAGCTTCGCCGAGACCTTCAAGACGCGCCATCCCGACGCCTATGAGCGGCTTTTGACCGACGTGCTGCGCGGCAACCAGACGCTGTTCATGCGCCGCGACGAGGTGGAATGGGCCTGGCGCTGGATCGAGCCGATCCTCGAGGCATGGAACGCCGCGGGCGGCGCGCCCAAGCCCTATCAAGCCGGAAGCTGGGGCCCGGCCGCCTCGACCGCGCTGCTGGCGCGCGACGGCCGCGCCTGGCGCGAGGAGCTGGGATGAATTGGCCGGGGCGAGCCGCGCTCGTCGCGCTTGCGGCCGGCGGCCTCGTCGCCTGCGCCGATCGCGCCTTCGCGCAAACTTCGCTCGCCACCGGCGAGGAAGCCTGGCGGCTGTTGCGGCAGGACGCCAGCATCGCGCTGGTCCGTCACGCCCGCACGTCGGGCGGCGCCGGCGATCCGCCGGGATTCGCGCTCGGCGACTGCGCCACCCAGCGAAATCTCACGGATGAAGGCCGGGGGCAGGCCCGCGCGCTTGGCGAGGCCGCGCGGGCGCGCGGGATCATCGTCACGACGGTGCTGTCGAGCCGCTGGTGCCGCTGTCTCGACACCGCGCGGCTTGCTTTCGGCGAAGCCGAACCCTGGCCGGCGGTCGACAATCTGTTCGGCAATTCCGCGCGGGTCGCGGCGCAAACCGCCGAGTTCCGCAAGCGCGTCGTCGCCTGGACCGGGCCGGGCGCGCTGGTCGTCGTCACGCACGGCGCGAACATCCTGCCGCTGACCGAAATCCAGCCGGCCGAAGGCGAAATGCTGGTGCTGCTGCCCGACCCCAGGGACGGGTTCCGCGTGGTCGGGCGGATCGCGCCCGGAAGCTGAATCAACGGCGCTTGAAACCCAGAAGCGCGGTCTGGCTCGGATAATCCGCTTTCCAAGCCGAAACGGTCAGCAGCATCTCGACCAGTCCCGCGGGCGTGCCGAGCGGCAGGATGATGCGCCGGTATGGGGCCTCGTGGCGGCCGCGTGACTGGCGGATGCTGTAGAGCAGCGGCGCCGCCAGCCCGACCGCCTCGGTGTAGTGCCGGATCAGCATGTCGCGATATTCCGGCGGCTGCATCTCGCTTAGGTCGCGCCCGGTCATGTCGTGGTCGTGCATGGCGGCGATCGAGCTGCCGCGCACGCGGAACACGAAGCGCAGCGGATCGCGCAGCACGTCCAGCAGGTTTACCCTGCCCAAGACCTTGGCCAGTTCCTCCGGCTTCAGCGCCCCGCGCGGCGGCATTGCGTGGCCGCCGCGGCGCTCGTTCCACAGCTTCAGAACGTGCGCGATGTCCGGATCCTCGATCTTGTCGAGCGGCAGGCGCGTCGCCGCGACGCGCAGCGGCTCTTCG
>JBQTIS010000208.1:0-9980 GCA_052387895.1 Rhodospirillales bacterium
GGATAAGCGCGAACCCGCGCTCCAGCGGGGCGCGCGAGCGCCCGGACGGCCGCCGCGCCGTGCTAGACTGGGCCCAAGCGGCGGTCAACGGCGCGGGGGCCGATTCGGCATGAACCAGGAAAGCCCGGTCGCGGCGACTTACCAGTCGCGCTACGCCGGCCGCGCGCGCGATCTGTTCCCGCTCTATCTCAAGACGCTGGCGCTTACCCTCGTCACGTTCGGCATCTACCGCTTCTGGGCGCGCGCGCGGGTGCGCGAGCACATCTGGAGCCGGATCGTGGTCCTCGACGACCGCCTGGAATACACCGGCACCGGCGCCGAGCTGTTCATGGGGTTCCTGAAGGCCGTGCTGGCGCTGATGCCGGTCCTCGTGGCGATGCAGGTCGCCGACGTGCTGGCGGTCGCGATTCCGGACTGGGCGCTGGCGTTCATCGGCGTGAAGACGGCGCTCTATCTCGCGCTCGGCTACCTGTTCTTCGTCGGCTATTACGCCTCTTTGCGCTACCGGCTCAGCCGCACGCGCTGGCGCGGCGTCAGGTTCGCCCAGCTCGGCTCGCCCTGGATCTATGGCCGCATGGCGCTCCTGGGCACGGCGCTGCGGGCGGTCACGGCCGGACTCTATACGCCCTATTACGACGTGAAGCTGGCGCGCTACGAAACCGGCCACCGCCGCTTCGGCACCGGGGCCTTCGCGTTCTCCGGCAAGGGCGGCGACCTGTTCGGCTACTTCTTCGTCTGCTGGCTGCTGCTGCTGCCGACCCTGGGCCTGTCGTGGTTCTGGTACGACGCGCGGCGCATGCGCTACATCGCGGCGGGCACGCGCATGGGCGGCCTCGATTTCATGCTGTCGCCGTCCGCGACCGGCTGGAAAGTCCTGCGCCTCAAGCTCGGCAACGTTCTTCTTTCCCTGCTGACCCTGGGGCTCTGCTACCCGGTGGTGGTGCGGCGCACGTTGCGGTTCTGGTGCGACAACCTGAGCGCCGCGGGCGCGGTCGATTTCGACCGCATCCGCCAGGCGGCCGCCCTGCCCGGCAGCGGCGAGGGCCTGGCCGGGTTCTTCAACGTCGACGCGATGGGCGGATGAACCCGGACAACCCGGCCGCGGGCTTTTTCTTCGACGGCCGCACCGCCGGCCGCAAGCCGGTCCGCATCGAGCTCGGCGGCGCGAGCCTTCGCCTGGTGTCGGCCGCCGACGGCGCCGTTCTGGCGCAATGGCCGTTCGAGCGCCTGCGCCTGTTGGCGGAAACGGACAAGGGCGGCGCCGGCGTGATCGGCTGCGATCTCGACGAGGAAGCGCGGCTGGCCGTGAGCGACCCGGCGATCCACGCGCGGCTGGCGGCGTTCGCCCAGGGCCGCCGCGCCGCCGCCCACCGCCGGCACCTGAAACAGGCCGCCATGCTGGCCGCCGCGGCGTTGGGGGCCGCCGCGGCGCTGTGGCTGGGCTGGGGGACCGCGGCCGACCTCGCGGTCGACGCCATCCCCAGATCGTGGGAAACGCCCATCGGCCGCTCGGTCGTGGCGGAGCTCGTGCCGCAGGATTCGGTCTGCGCCGCGCCCGCGGGGCAGGCGGCGCTCGACGGGCTGGTCGCGCGCCTGGCGCGGCCGCTCGGCGGAGCCGTTTCCTTCCACGCCCAGGTGATGCGCGGCAATGCGGTCAACGCCTTCGCGCTGCCCGGCGGCGAGATCGTGCTGCTGAGCGGCCTGATCGACAAGGCGGAGTCGATGGACGAGGTGGCCGGCGTGCTGGCGCACGAGATGGCGCACGTGATCGAGCGCCATTCCATGCGCCTGATGCGGCGCGAACCCGGCCTGTCGCTGCTGGCGGGCCTCGCGCTCGGCGCCGCGCGCGCCCCCGGCGCCCTGTCCACCGTGACCGGCCTGGCCTACAGCCGCCGGTTCGAGAGCGAGGCCGACGCGCGCGGCCTCGAACTCCTGCGCCAGGCCGGCGTCCGCGGCGGGGGGCTCGCCAGCTTCTTCGCGCGCGCGGAAAAGGAGCGCGGGGCCGATCCCGGCGTGCTGCGCTACCTGGCGACCCACCCGCCCCCGGCCGAGCGGTTCTCGCGCGCGCTCGGGCCCGGCCGCGACGGCGCGGCGCCCATGCGGGAAGCGGAGTGGCGGTCGCTGCGCGCGATCTGTAAACAGGACTGACGCGCAACCCTCGCCCGGCGGATCGGCGGCCACGGCATGGCGGACTGGCTTTGGATTCCCATCACCGTGGCGGCGGCGCTGTTCCAGTGCCTGCGCACGGCGATGCAGAAATACCTGAAGAGCAGGCGCAGCACCGTGGCTTCGACCTATACGCGGTTCGTCTACGGCATGCCGGTGGCGATCCTCTACGCGCTGGCGCTGGTTTTCGTGGCGGGCTACGCGGCGCCGCGGCCCTCGTCCGCGTTCCTGTTCTGGGTCGCGGCGGGATCGGCGGCGCAGATCCTGGCGACGTTCCTTTTGCTGTACGTGCTGGGATTCCGCAACTTTCCCGTGGGCGTGGCCTACAGCAAGACCGAGGTGGTGCAGGCCGCGGTGTTCGGCCTGGCGTTCCTGGGCGACGCCGTCTCGGCCTGGGGCGTGGCGTCGATCGCCGTCGGCACCTTCGGCGTGATGCTGATGTCGATGGTCGGCGACCGGCACCCGCTCAAGGCGCTGCTCGCGGGCTGGTTCGAGCGCACGGCGTTGCTGGGCATCGCCTCGGGCGCGTTTTTTGCCATCGCGGCGAACGGCTTCCGCGCCGCCTCGCTGTCGCTGGGGCACCCGAGCCCGCTGATGGCCGCGGCCTACACGCTGGCCTGGGCCACGGCGCTGCAATCCCTGATCATGACGGGCTACATCGCCTGGCGCGAGCGCGGGCAGTTCCGGGAGGTGATCGCGACCTGGCGCCTGTCGGGCCTGGCGGGGCTGGCCAGCGTGCTCGGCTCGGGCTGCTGGTTCACCGCCATGACGCTGACGGCGGTCGCCTATGTCCGCACGCTGGGACTGGTCGAGCTGGTGTTCACCTTCCTGGTCTCGGCCCTGTGGTTCCGCGAGCGCCCGCGCCCGGCCGAGGCGGCGGGCGTTGCGCTGATCGTCGCCGCGGTGGCGATGATCCTGAACGCGCCTTAGGCGGCCTTGCGCCTGGCCCGGGGCGCGGCCAGCTTGCTGCGCATGAACGAGCGCAGCACGGCGTTGATCCGGGTCTGGTAGCCGCGCCCGCCCTTCCGGAAGAACGCCAGCACGTCGCGGTCGATGGTCATGGTGATCGTGGCCTTGCCCGACGGCCATTCGACCCAGGCGTCCTTCCAGAAATCCCGGCCGAACTCCTCCGTGTCGGGATCGTTGCGGATCGCCTCGGCGATGTCGGCGTCGGTGAGCGCATCGACGCGCTTCCAATCAGTGAGGCTTTTCATCTTGCGAGCTTGCTCCGCTGTCACTCGCGTGATGTATGAACGCTTCTTTCTCATCGTCTCTTGCCCTTCTGGCGCTGATTACGCGGATTGCGCCGCCCCGCCGGACGAAGATTGCAGCAACGATACGGACGTTGATAATTCCTATCGCCTTCCAGCGCTGCTCTTCACCTACCCTGCGCGCGGGGCCGATCAGCAATCGACCCTGCCACATCTTCGGCACGTCGCGGAAATCGAACCCGTGCTTGGTCAGGTTGGCCCAGCGCTTGCGCTCATCCCACTCGAACATCGCGCGCGATCCGTATAATCATACGCATAAACGGCGGCGCTTCAAGCCCGGCCTCACGCCGGCGCCACCGCCCCGTCGCGCAGCGCCAGCACGCGGTCCATGCGCCCGGCGAGCTCGTGGTTGTGCGTGGCGATCAGCGCCGCCAGCCCGCCGCGCCTGACCAGCCCCAGCAGCAGCTCGAACACCTGGTCGGCGGTCTGCTGGTCCAAATTGCCGGTCGGCTCGGCGGCGATCAGCAGCAGCGGCCGGTTGGCCAGCGCCCGGGCGATCGCCACGCGCTGCTGCTCGCCGCCCGACAGCCGCGCCGGGCGGTGGGTCAGGCGCTGCTCCAGCCCGACATGGGCCAAAAGCTTGCGCGCGCGCTCGCCCGCCTCCTTGCGCGCGCGGCCGGCGATCATCTGCGGCAGCACCACGTTTTCCAGCGCCGAGAATTCGGGCAGCAGATGATGGTACTGGTAGACGAAGCCGATGCGCCGGCGCCTGAGCGCCGTGCGCTGCACGTCGCCGAGGCGGCTGCACGGCTGGCCGGCGATGCCGACCTCGCCGCTATCCGGCTTTTCCAGCAGCCCCGCGATCTGAAGCAACGTCGATTTGCCCGCGCCCGAGGGGCCGACCAGGGCCACGGCCTCGCCCGACGCCACCTCGAGCGACGCGCCGCGCAGCACCTCGAGCACCGCGCCGCCCTGGCGGAAGCTGCGCACGATGCCGTCCAGCGCCAGCGCGGGCTTGCTCGCCGCCTCGGGAACGGTCAACTGGATCGCCATTCCTGCGGTTTATAATGGTTCCCCAAGACCCAAGCCAGCGCGCGGGCTTGAGGACCGGCGGCCCGATCCGCGGCATCTTCAACAATCCGCGCGGCGCGACCATACTGCCGGTCATGCTGCGCACGATCGCATTGCTGCTTGCGGCGGCGGGGTCGCTGGCCCTGGCGGCGCCGGTTTGCGCGCAGACCTCCCCGGCGACGCCCGGGAAAACCGAATTGGATCAGGCGATCGAGGACGTCGAGCGCGGCCGGCTGGACGCGGCCAAGGCCCGGTTCGAGAAGCTGGCGAACGCGGGCGACGCCGTGGCGCAGTTCTACCTCGGCGACCTGATCGTGCATTACGCGGCGAGCGCGCACAAGGCCGAGGGCCTGATCTGGCTCGACCTGTCCGCCAAGGCCGGCGTGCCGAACGCGATGAACGCGCTGGGGGTGATCTTCAGCGACGGCAAGATCGTGCCGAAGGACGAGAACAAGGCGCAGGCGATGTTCATGCAGGCGGCCTCGCTGGGCTTCCTCGAGGCCTACAACAATCTCGGCCTGCGCTCGGCCCAGGGCATCGGCCGGCCCGCCGACGCCTTCGACGCGATGGAGTGGTTCCGGCTCGCCGCCGAGCAGGGCTTCGCCGAGGCGCAGCAGAACCTCGGCATCATGATCGTCAACAGCGGCGAGGCGGCCCGGGACCCGAAGAAAGCCGCCGAGGCCTATATGTGGCTGACGCTCGCGGGCCGGCAGGGCGACCTCGAGGCCCAGGCCGCGCGCAGCCGGTTCATGCAGGCGATGAAGCCCGCCGAGATCGCCGAGGGCGACCGCCTGGTCCAGGCCTGGCGGAAGGTGGAGAAGAAGAAGCCGTAGGCGCTACTCGTACCGCAGCGCTTCCACGGGGTCGAGGCGCGCCGCGCGCCAGGCCGGATAGATGGTCGCCAGGAACGACAGGCCCAGCGCCATGCCGGCCACCATCAGCACCTCGCGCAGCTCGACGATCGCCGGCAGCTTGGAGAGGAAATAGATCTCGGCCGCGAACAGGTTGGCCCCGGTCATCCCTTGCAGGACCTGGCGGATCGACTCGATGTTGGCGGCGAAGGCGAGCCCCAGGCCTACCCCGGCCACGGTGCCGACCACGCCGACCGACGCCCCGCACAAAAGGAACACGCGCAGGATCATCGCCCGCGTCGCTCCCATCGTGCGCAGGATGGCGATGTCCCTGCCCTTGTCCTTCACCAGCATGATCAGGCTAGAGACGATGTTGAACGCCGCCACCAGGATGATCAGGGTCAGGATCAGGAACATGACGTTGCGCTCGACCTGCACCGCGTTGAAGAAGCTGGCGTTGGCGCGCTGCCAGTCGTTGACGCGGTAGCGGCCGCCCAGCGCGCGCAGGATCGCGTTGCGCCTATCGTCGACCTGCGACGGATCGGCGATCATCACGTCGACGCCGGTGGCCGCGCCGCGCAATTGATAGAGCACCTGCGCCAGCTCGAACGGCAGATAGACGAAATTGTTGTCGTACTCGTACATGCCGACTTCGTAGATCGCGGCGATGTCCACCGTCTTGGAACGCGGCACCACCCCGAAGCCGGTCTCGGCGAACACCGGCACGGTCAGCGTCGCCGAGTCGCCGACCTTGAGGCCGTAGCGGTCGGCCATGCGCTTGCCGATCATCGCGCCGTCCGGCGCGGTGAAGCCGTCGAGCGAGCCCGCGCGGATGTTGCCGCCGAGGATCGGCCGGCGGCGCACGTCGTCGATTTTCAGGCCGCGCACGACCGCGCCCGAGGAAACGCCGTTGGCGGTCACCAGCGCCTGGCCCTCGATCATCGGCGCCACGCCGCGCACGCCCGGCACGCGCGCCACCGTGGCCGCCACCTGCTCGAAGTCCCTGAGCGGCCCCGGCGCCAGCGCATAGACGCCGATATGGCCGTTCAAGCCCAGGATGCGGCCCATCAGCTCGTGCCGGAAGCCGTTCATCACCGCCATGACGATGATCAGCGTCGCCACGCCCAAGGCGATGCCCAAAAGCGAGAACCAGGCGATGACCGAGATGAAGCCTTCCTGGCGGCGCGAGCGCAGATAGCGCATCGCCACCAGGCGCTCGAAGGCGGAGAACATTGGGAAAGATCAACCACCGAGGCGCGGAGACGCCGAGAAAAGTCTTTCCCCGCGGCGTGCGGCCGCAACGGAAAAATCCTCTCCGTGTCTCCGTGCCTCTGTGGTCATCCGTCAGCCCGCGACCTTGGCGAGCGCCCGGTCGGCCGGCAGCTCGTGGCGCTCGCCGGTCTTGCGGCGCTTGAGCTCGACCGTGCCGGCGGCCGCGCCGCGCGGACCCACCACGATCTGCCAGGGCAGGCCGATCAGGTCCATGTCGGCGAACTTGGCGCCGGCGCGCTCGTCGCGGTCGTCCAGCAGCGCCTCGATCTTGGCCTGCTTCAGCTTGGCGTAGAGATCGCCGGCGACGGCGTCGGTCTTGGCGTCGCCGGGCTTGAGATTGAGCAGGCCGACGCGGAACGGCGCCACGCTGTCGGGCCACACGATGCCGGCGGCGTCGTGGCTCGCCTCGATGATCGCGCCGACCAGCCGCGACACCCCCACGCCGTAGGAACCCATGTGCACCGCGGCCGGCTTGCCGTCCGGCCCGTCCACCATTGCGCCCAAGGGCTGGGAATACTTGGTGCCGAAATAGAAGATGTGGCCGACCTCGATGCCGCGCGCCTCCAAGAGCTGGTCCTTGGGCACCGGGCACGTGGCGGGATCGTGCTTGTCGTCGGCCGCGGCGTAGAGCCCGGTCCAGCGGTCCACCAGCGGCTTCAGGTCGCTGTCGTAGTCCGGGTCGGTCCGCAGCGGGTCGAACCCGAGGAAGTCCTTGTGGCAATAGACCTTGCTTTCGCCGGTGTCGGCCAGGATCTGGAACTCGTGGCTCATGTCGCCGCCGATCGGGCCGGACTCCGCCCGCATCGGGATCGCCTTCAAGCCCATGCGCGCGAAAGTCCTAAGGTAAGCCACGAAGAATTTACGATAAGACCTTGTAGCGCCTTCGTAATCCAGATCGAAAGAATAGGCGTCCTTCATCAGGAACTCGCGTCCGCGCATGACGCCGAAGCGCGGCCGCACCTCGTCGCGGAACTTCCACTGGATATGGTAGAGCAGCTTGGGCAGGTGCTTGTAGGAGCGGATATAGGCCTTGAAGATCTCGGTGATCTGCTCCTCGTTGGTGGGGCCGTAGAGCATGTCGCGGTCGTGGCGGTCCTTGATGCGCAGCATCTCGGCGCCGTAGTCGTCGTAGCGCCCGCTTTGCCGCCACAGCTCGGCCGGCTGGATCGTCGGCATCAGCACTTCCTGGCAGCCGGCCGCGTCCTCCTCCTCGCGCACGATGCGCTCGATGTTCTTCAGCGCCCGCAAGCCCAGCGGCAGCCAGGAATAGATGCCGGCCGAGCTCTGCCGGATCATGCCCGCGCGCAGCATCAGCCGGTGCGAGACGATCTGCGCCTCGGCGGGCGTTTCCTTCAGCGTCGGCAGGAAATACTGGGACAGGCGCATGGTTGACCGGACCTATCGACGGCAAGCCGCGCGCAACCATAGGAAAAGCGCCCCCGCCTGTCCATGACGGGTTATTGCTATTGTTCCCCATTTGTGATACACAACCGGCAAGGAGCCGCCGATGGCAAAGTCCGAAATGATCCGCGCCCGGGTGGAGCCCGACCTGAAGCGCAAGGCGGAAGGCGTGCTGAAAACCCTTGGCATCAGCCCGACCGCCGCCATCACCCTGTTCTACAAGCAGGTGTCGCTGCATCGCGGCCTGCCTTTTCCGGTTCGCATTCCCAATGCGGAAACCCGCGAGGCCATGCGCCAGGCGCGCGCGGGCGAGAACCTTTCCCAATGGACCGACACAGTCGCTTTGGCCGCCGCAGCGGAAAGACCGGAAAAAGGCTGACGGATGCGCCCGATCCGCGCCACCGCGCGGTTCGAGCGCGACCTGAAACTCGCGCGTAAGCGGGGAAAGAACCTGGGCAAGATCTGGCGCGTGATCAGCGCCCTGCAACGCGGCGAAAAGCCCGAGCCGCGTCACCGGGCGCACCGGCTGACGGGCGATTGGGGCGATTTCTGGGAATGCCATATCGAGCCGGACTGGCTGTTGATTTGGGACGATCCGGCCGACGCCTTGGTACTGGTGCGAACCGGAACCCACGCGGACTTGTTCGGATAGCCCGGCCCTGCAGCCCAGTCCGGCGCCTGCCCGCCCCGGTTTTGCCGTATTCTGGCCGCAGTAGATGCGTCGCATTTCCCGCGATCCGTCGTGCCCGGCCTTTTGCCGGACATCCACCTCGGGCTATATGGACGACCCGACGACGTGGACGACCCGACGACGTGGACGACCCGACGACGGGATGGCCGGAACAAGCCGGCCATAGCGACAACGAGCAGCAGCCCACATAGGCCGGCCCCGCCACGAACCCATGAAAGCCGCTTCCTTAATCCTCTGGGCCGTCGGGCTCGCCTTCGTGCTGGCCCTGATCGGGCAGGAAGGCTTTCACAAGATCGGCGTGGCGCTGGCCACGGTGGGCCTGGGCATGCTGTGGGTCAGCCTGTACCGCTTCGTGCCCATGTTCCTGGACGCCGCGGCCTGGCGGCAGCTGTTCTCGGCCGGCAGGCGCCCGCCGTTTTTCACCACCACGGTGATCCGCTGGGTCGGCGAGTCGGGCAATTCCCTGCGGCCGGTGGCGCAGGGCGGCGGCGACGGGGTGCGCGCGCGGCTGATCGCCAAGCGCTACGCCCTGCCCCGCTCGGCGACCGGCGCCGCGACGGTGGTGGATTTCACCCTGGCGCTGGTGGCGCACGCCGTGTTCTCGTTCAGCGGCCTCGGCCTGCTCTTGACCAAGACCGGCTTGAGCGAGCCGGTCGCCGCGTTCACCGTCGGCATCCTGGCGGCGGCGATGCTGGTGGGCACGCTGCATTTCGCGCCGCGCCTCGGCCTGTTCGGCCTGTTGGCCGAGCTGGTGGAGCGCGTGGCGCACAAGGACGAGCGCCTGGCCAGGCTCGCGGGCGGCGTGCAGGCGCTGCACGAGCAGGTGGTCGAGCTGCACCGGCGCGGCTTCGACCTGCTGGTCGCCTTTTGCCTCAAGCTCGGCGGCTGGGTCTTGCGCGTGTTCGAGACCTGGCTGGTGCTGCGGCTGATGGGCTATCCGGTGGACGTGGGCGAGGCCTTCATCATCGAAAGCCTGGCGGCGGCGGTGCGCAGCGCCGCGTTCTTCATGCCCGGCGGACTGGGCTTGCAGGAAGGCGGCATCATGGTGCTGGGCCACATCCTGGGCCTGCCGACCAACGCGTCGCTGGGCCTGGCGGTGGTCAAGCGCGTGCGCGAGATGACCACGGGCCTGCCGGGCCTCGTGGTGTGGTCGTACCTCGAGCATCGCGGCTTCAAGCGGCTGCTCGACCCGGACACCGACCCGGACGAGGCGCCGGACGGATCGCAAACCCGCGACTAGCGCAAGTTCCGGCCAAGTTGAATCCCTCTCACCAGCTCCGGGCCTTCGCCCGCCGAAGGATTTCGGCCCGCAGGCGA
>JBQTIS010000209.1:0-3787 GCA_052387895.1 Rhodospirillales bacterium
CTCGCGCAAGTGGCTGAAGACCCTGCCCACGACGGGCGCGGTGGTGATCCAGGGCCCGGGCGAGAACGCGGGCGTGATCGACATCGGCCAGGGCCAGGCCGCGGTGTTCAAGATGGAAAGCCACAACCACCCCTCGTTCATCGAGCCGTACCAGGGCGCGGCCACGGGCGTGGGCGGCATCATGCGCGACGTGTTCACCATGGGCGCGCGGCCGGTGGCGAACCTGAACGCGCTGCGCTTCGGCGACCCCGAGCACCCCAAAACCCGGCACCTTTTGGGCGGCGTGGTCGCGGGCATCGGCGGCTACGGCAACTGCATGGGCGTGCCCACGGTGGCGGGGGAGTGCAACTTCCACCCCGCCTACAGCGGCAACATCCTGGTCAACGCCATGACCGTGGGCGTGGCGAAGAAGGACCGCATCTTCTATTCCGCCGCCGCGGGCGTGGGAAACCCCGTGGTCTATGTCGGCGCCAAGACCGGGCGCGACGGCATCCACGGCGCCACCATGGCCTCGGCCGAGTTCTCCGACGACAGCGAGGCCAAGCGCCCGACCGTGCAGGTGGGCGATCCGTTCACCGAAAAGCTGCTGCTGGAGGCGTGCCTGGAGCTGATGGCGACCGACGCCATCGTGGCGATCCAGGACATGGGCGCGGCGGGTTTGACGTGCTCTTCGGTGGAAATGGCGGACAAGGGCGGATTGGGCGTCGAGCTCGACCTCGACCAGGAGCCGGTGCGCGAGACCGGCATGACGCCTTACGAGATCATGCTGTCGGAAAGCCAGGAGCGCATGCTGATGGTGCTGAAGCCCGGCGCCGAGGACCTGGCGCGGCGCGTGTTCCACAAATACGAGCTCGACTTCGCCGTTGTCGGAACGTTGACCACGACGGGCCGCCTGGTGCTGAAGCAGGGCGGCCGGACCGTGGGCGACATGCCGGTCAAGCCCTTGGTCGAGCAGGCCCCGCTCTACGACCGGCCGTTCGAGGAGGCCAAGGCCCCGGCGATCATCGACCCCACATCGCTGAAAGCGCCGGGCGACGTCCTGGCCGCGCTGAAACGGTTGATGGGCTCGCCCGATCTGTGCAGCAAGCGCTGGATCTGGGAGCAGTACGACCATCTGGTGCGCGGCGACACCGTGATCCGGCCGGGCGGCGACGCGGCCGTGGTGCGCCTGGGCGAGGGGCCGCGCGGACTCGCCGTCACCTCGGACTGCACGCCGCGCTATTGCCAGGCGCATCCCAAAACCGGCGGGGCGCAGGCCGTGGCCGAGGCGTGGCGCAACCTGACCGCCGTGGGCGCCGATCCGCTGGCGGTCACCGACAACCTCAATTTCGGCAATCCCGAGAAGCCGCGGATCATGGGCCAGCTCGTAGGCTGCATCCGGGGCATGGGCGAGGCCTGCCGCGCGCTCGAGTTCCCGGTGGTCTCGGGCAACGTGTCGCTCTACAACGAGACCAACGGCGAGGCGATCCTGCCCACCCCCGTGATCGGCGCGGTGGGGCTGGTCCCGGACATCGCGCGGGCCGTCACCATCGCGCCCAAGCGCGCCGGCGAGGCGCTGGTCCTGATCGGCGAAACCAGGGGCTGGATCGGCGCGTCGGTTTTCTTGCGCGAGATACTCGGCCGCGAGGAGGGCGCGCCGCCGCCGGTCGACCTCGCCGCCGAGAAACGCAACGGCGATTTCGTGCGCGGGCTGATCCGCGCGGGCCGCGTCTCTTGCTGCCACGACCTCGGCGACGGCGGCTTGCTGGTCGCGGCCGCGGAAATGGCGCTCGCCGCCGGTCTGGGGCTCGATCTCGACGCGGCCCCCTCGGGCCCGCCCGCTTTCGCGTGGTGGTTCGGCGAGGACCAGGCGCGCTATCTGGTCGGCGCGGCCGATCCCGCCGATGTGCTGGCCGCCGCCGCGAAAGCGGGCATAACCGCAAGGAATCTAGGGACAATCTCCGATTCCGGCGCGTTGACACTCCAGGGTGTCGGGTCCATATCCTTGGACGAACTCAGGCGCGCGCACGAGGGCTGGCTGCCCGCGTACATGAGCGCGCCGGTGGCCATGTCCTAAAGGCGGCCTAGGGCCGAAAAAAGGGGTGAGAGTTCGGCGATGCCGATGAACGCCGGCGACATCGAGCGGCTGATCCGCGAAAGCCTGCCCGACGCGACGGTCAAGATCGAGGACCTGCGCGGCGACGGCGACCACTACGCCGCGCATGTCGTCTCGGCCGCGTTCAAGGGCAAGACGCGGGTGCAGCAGCACCAGATGGTGTATCAGGCGCTGAAGGGCCGCATGGGCGGCGAGCTGCACGCGCTGGCGTTGCAGACCTCGGCCCCCGCGGACTAGGCGCAAGCGACACAACGGGAAAGGACGCCCGGCGACGGGCGATAGAAAGAGCGATGGGCAATCCGGTTCACGACCGCATCAAGCAGGACATCAGCGAGAACGACGTGGTGCTGTACATGAAGGGCACCCCGGTGTTTCCGCAATGCGGCTTCTCGGCCGCGGTGGTGGGCGTGCTGACGCATCTCGGCGTCAAGTTCAAGGGCATCGACATCCTCGCCGATCCCGAGCTGCGCCAGGGCATCAAGGAATTCTCGAGCTGGCCGACCATCCCGCAGCTCTACGTCAAGGGCGAGTTCGTCGGCGGCTGCGACATCGTGCGCGAGATGCACCAGACCGGCGAGCTGGCCGCGCTGCTGCAGACCAAGGGCGTCGGCGTCAAGCCGGCGGCGTAAGGCGCGCTACGCGCTCCAGCGCCGGTAGAGCACGAACGCCACCACGCCCAGCGCGACCGCGGTCCAAAGCCCGATCTGCGTCAGCGGATCGTTCCACTGGATTTCCTTCAGGCCCCAGCCCACCAGCGCGCCCTGCGCCGCCAGCGCCGGCGCCCACACCAGGGCCGAGCCGACATTGGCGATCCAAAAGGGCCGCGCCGGCATCTCCATCATGCCCGCGGCCAGCGGGATCACCGCGCGGATCGGGCCGAAGAAGCGCCCGATCGCCACGCTCATCGCGCCCCAGCGGCGGAAGAACTCGTGCCCGCGCTCCAGCCAGTCGGGATGGCGCGTGAACGGCCACATCCGCGGCACGTACTTCTTGAAGCGCCAGCCGATCCAGTACGACACCGCGTCGCCCAGCGCCGCGCCCAGCGCGCCCGCCGCCGCCACGGGCAAAAACGACAGCTTGCCCGCGCCCACCAGCGCGCCCGCCGCCACCATGAACGCCCAGCCCGGCACCAGCAGGCTCACGAACGCGAACGATTCGGCGAAGCACACGGCCGCCACGACCAGATAGGCCAGGGCCGCGTTGTTGCGGATCAGCTCGAGCGTCCAGTCGACCATCGCGCGGTCCCGATCAAAAGCCCGCTCCCCCGCCCCCCGGGCCCTATGGGCCGGCGCAACCAGCGGCCGAATGGGCCGGGATAGATAACACAGAAAGCCTTGCCCCCCTTCACAAATCGGACCCGAGCGGGCATTGTTCCAGGCGCGTGGGCCGCCCGTCGCCGTGGGGGCGGCCGTAACGGCCAAGGGGGGAGCCGCCGCCGCATGAAACTCGCGATTCCGAAGGAGCGCCGCGACGGCGAGGCGCGCGCCGCCGCCACGCCGGATTCGGTCAAGAAGCTCGCGGCGCTCGGATTCGAGGTGACGGTCGAAACCGGCGCGGGCGAGGGCGCGGCGATCCCGGACCAGGCCTACGAATCCGCCGGCGCCAAGATCGCGCCCGACGCCGCCGCGGCGCTCGCCGACGCCGACGTGGTGCTGAAAGTGCAGCGGCCCCTGGACGGCGAGCTCGGGCCGA
>JBQTIS010000210.1:0-5421 GCA_052387895.1 Rhodospirillales bacterium
GCGCCCGACCGCGCGCGCACCGTCGCCGTGGCGATCGACCCCGCCAAGGGCATGGGCGACATCGCCAAGCCCGGGCACGTCTTCCCGCTGATGGCGCGCGACGGCGGCGTGCTGGTGCGCACCGGCCATACCGAGGCCGCGGTCGATCTCGCCCGCCTGGCGGGCCTGAACCCGTCGGGCGTGATCTGCGAGATCATGAACGAAGACGGCTCGATGGCCCGGCGCGACGAGCTGGTGAAATTCGGCCAGTTCCACGGCCTCAAGGTCGCCACCATCGCCGATTTGATCAGCTATCGGCTCAGCCACGACCGCATCGTCGAGCGGCTGCTGGAGACGCCGTTCAAGAGCCGGCACGGCGGCGACTTCCGCATGGTGGTGTATGTCAACCGCGTGAACTACATCGAGCACGTGGCGCTGGTGAAGGGCGACATTTCCGCGCCCGGCCCGGTGCTGGTGCGCATGCACGCCATGAACATCCTCGACGACGCGCTGGGCGACGCCGACAGCGGCCGCGGCAGCGACCTGGAGCACGCGCTCGCCGCCATCGCCAGGGAGGGACGCGGCGTGCTGGTGCTGATCCGCGAGCGGTCGCCCACGTTCCTTTCCGACCGGCTCAAGGCGCGGCTGGACAAGGCGGGATCGCCGCCGGCCGCCGGCGCGGGCATGGACAACGCGCTGCGCGACTATGGCGTGGGCGCGCAGATCCTGCTCGATCTGGGGGTGCGCCGGATGATTCTTCTGACCCACGCCAAACGCACGATCGTGGGCCTCGACGGCTACGGCCTGAAGGTGGTCGAGCACCGGCCGATCGGCGGCGGCTGACCGAATTCGGGTCACGGTTGCGTGCATTGAGGCGCGGGCCGGCGGTCTGTTACAATTCGTTCACGCTCTCGGGCCGGGGAGAGAAGGTGGTGGGCGTAGCGACAAGAGCAAGGACGGTTCTCGCGGCCGGAACGCTGGCCGGGGCTTGCGCGGCGCTTTGTTCGATCGCCGTCTTGGGCGGCGCGCTCGCCGCCGAAAACCGGCTGGCGCTGGTGATCGGCAATTCCGGCTATCGGCATACCGGCAAGCTGACCAATCCCGCGAACGACGCGCGGCTGGTGTCGGCGGTTCTCGTCGAGCGCGGCTTCAGGCTGATCGGCAACGGCCCGCAGCTCGACCTCGACCGCGTCGCCATGGAGCGCGCGATCCGCGAGTTCGGCCGGTCGCTGTCGCACGACGCGGTTGGGCTGGTGTTCTATGCCGGGCACGGGCTGGCGGTGAAGGAAGTCAACTACCTGATGCCGGTGGACGCCAACCCGGTGCGCGAGGCCGACGTGGATTTCGAGCTGATCGACTCGCGCCTGATCATCAAGCAGATGGCCTCGGCCGGCAATCGCCTCAACATGCTGATCCTCGACGCCTGCCGGAACAATCCACTGCTCGACCGCGGCTTCCGCTCGGCCGGTCGGGGCCTCGCGCGCATGGAAGGCGCGTCGGGCACGCTGGTGGCGTTCTCTACCCAGCCCGGCAACGTCGCCAAGGACGGCGACGGGCGCAACAGCCCCTACGCGCTCGCCTTCATGAACGCGGTCCGCCAGCCCATGGGCCTCTTGGACGTGTTCAACCGCGTCGGCATCGAGGTGCGCCAGGCGACGCGGGGCGAGCAGGAGCCGTGGCTGGCGGTGTCGCCGATCGAGGGGCAGTTCTATTTCACGCCGCCCGCTCCTTCCGCCGCGCCGCCCGCGGTCGCGGCCGCTCCCCAGGGCTCGGTCATGCCCGCATTGCCCGGTCAAGGGCCCCCGGCCTACGCGCCGCCGGCTTTGGCCATGCTGCCGCGCACCGGCGGGCCGCTGGAACCGATCGACCGGGAATACGTCGCGCGCGAGTCGGCGCGCGTGCGCGCCGATCCCGACGTCAACGCCGGCGTCGTGGCGACGCTGCGCCAGGGCGAGACCGTCCTGGTCCTGGGCAAGGTCCGCGGCGACTCCTGGTACCAGGTCGAGCTCAAGGACAAGTCGCGCGGCTTCGTCGCCGAGTCGGTGCTGGAGGAGCAGGACGCGTTCAAGAACCGCCAGCGCGACAACCGGCCGCGCGATCCGCTGGCCGATTTCCTGAAATCCATCCTTACCGCGCCGCCGGAAAGCCAGCAGCAGAAGGACCAGTGGAATCGCGGGTCCAAGTAGGAACCGGGCCCGGCATCCTCGCGCGCGGGCTTAACGCCCGCCGCAAGCCGGCCTACAATCGCCGCCATGAAGGAAGACAAGGACTGGAGGCTTCCGCCCAATCTCCAGCCGAAGCCCGAGGACGTGGGCTACGACCTGGACGCGGCGCTGTCGGCCGTGGTGGGCCTGCGCTCGGAAGTTCCCGAGGACGCCTTCACCGCCGGCATCCTGGGCACCGAGCGCGCGGGCAACGGCGTGGTGATCCGCGACGACGGGCTGGTGCTGACCGTGGGCTACCTCATCACCGAGGCCGAGACGATCTGGCTCAGCACCGCCAGGGGCGCCGTGGTGCCGGGCCATCCGCTCGCCTACGACCAGGCGACGGGGTTCGGCATCGTGCAGGCGCTGGGCAAGCTGGGCCTGCCGGCGCTGCAGCGCGGCTCGGCGGCGCGATGCCGGCGCGGCGACCAGGCCGTCATGGCCGGGCATGGCGGGCGCGCGCGGTCGCTCAAGGTCCATGTCCTCGCCAAACGCGAGTTCGCGGGCTATTGGGAATACGTGCTGGACGAGGCGATCTTCACCGTGCCGGCGCACCCGAACTGGGGCGGCGCGGCCCTGGTGGACGCCGAGGGGCGGCTGGCGGGCATCGGCTCGCTCTTGGTGCAGGAGCGGATCGAGGACAAGGAAATCCAGGGCAACATGGTCGTGCCGATCGACCTCTTGGATCCGATATTGGACGACTTGCTGCGCTACGGCCGGGTCAACCGCCCGCCGCGGCCGTGGCTGGGCATGTACACGACCGAGTTCAACACGCGGCTGGTGGTGGCGGGTCTCGCCAGGGGCGGGCCGGCCGAACGCGCCAAGGTCGAGGTCGGCGACATGGTGCTGGCGGTCGCGGGCGTAAAGGTGACCGGCTTGGCCGATCTATACCGCAGAATCTGGGCGTTGGGCCGCGCGGGGGTGGAGGCGCCGCTGACGCTGATGCGCGGGGGCGAGCGCGTGGAGGCCGTCGCGCGCTCGGTCGATCGCAACGATTTCCTGAAGAAGCCCAGGCTGCACTGAAACGGGCCTAAAACCGCGAAAGCGCGGGCGGAATCCCCGCTTCGATGACGCCGGGCCCGCTTCTATGACGCTGGGAAGGTGTGATCCATTTCACTTCCGGCGCACCGTGGCTTGGCGTATAGTTAATCCATTGGGTGTGCTGGCCGAAAGGGGTTCAGCCATCATGCGATATGGATTGCTCGCGGTTGCGGTTGCGGCCGGGCTTTCGGTCGCGTTGCCGGTCTTCGCGCAGCCCGCGGAAAAGCGCGTGGCGCTGGTGATCGGCAACGGCAAGTACCAGCACATCGGGCGGCTGGCGAACCCCGTCAACGACGCGCGGGTGATCGCCCAGGCCCTGCAAAAGACCGGCTTCACGCTGATCGGCGGCGGGCCGCAGCTCGATCTCGACAAGCCTGCCATGGAGCGCGCCTTGCGCGGCTTCGGCCGCGAGCTCGGCCCCGACGTGGTGGGGCTGTTCTACTACGCCGGGCACGGCATCGCCGTGCGCGACGTGAACTACCTGGTGCCGGTGGAGGCCAATCCGCAGCGCGAGGCTGATGTGGATTTCGAGCTGATCGACACGCGCCTGGTGCTGCGCCAGATGGCCGACGCCAACAACCGGCTCAACATTCTGATCCTCGACGCCTGCCGCAACAATCCCCTCGCGGGGCGGGGGTTCCGCTCCTCCGGCGCGGGCCTTGCCAAGATGGACGCGCCCACCGGCACGCTGATCCATTACGCCACCGCCCCGGGCAAGGTGGCGGCCGACGGCGCGGGCGCGAACAGCCCCTATACCGCCGCTTTGGCCGAGACCATGCTGCGGCCGGGCCTGGGGGTGTTCGACGTGTTCAACCAGGTGGGCCTCAAGGTCTCGCAGCAGACCAGGCGCGAGCAGGAGCCGTGGCTCGGCCTGTCGCCGATCCAGGGCCAGTTCTATTTCGTGCTGCCGCCGGGCGGATCGGTGACGATCGTGGCCCCGCCCGCGCCGCAGACCGCTGCATTGCCGCCCAGGCCGGAATTGCAGATCGATCCGATCGACCGCGAGTTCGCGGCGAAAGAGACGGCGCGCGTGCGCGACGCCCCGGACACGCGCGGCAAGCAGGTCGCCACGCTGAAAGAGGGCGACACGGTGCTGGTGCTGGGAAAGGTGAAAGGCCAGAACTGGTATCAGGTCGAGCGCAAGGGCGGCGAGCCCGGCTACGTGGCCGCGGCGCTGCTGGAGGACCTGTCCGCCTTCAAGAAGCGCAAGGACGAGGAGGCAAAGCAGCTCGCGGCGGCCCCCGCGCCATCCCCGGCTCCGACTCCCGCCCCGGCGCAGCCCGCGGTGGGGGTATTTCCCGCGCCCGGCCGCAGCTTCAAGGACTGCGTGGAATGCCCTGACATGGTGGTGATCCCCGGCGGTAGCTTCACGATGGGGTCGCCGGAAAGCGAGACGGCGCGGGAGAACGTGCCGGACCAGTTCGCCAGCCGGGAACGGCCGCAGCACTCGGTATCCATCCGGTCCTTCGCCCTAGGCAAGTACGAGGTGACGCGCGGGCAATTCGGGCAATTCGTGCGCGAGTCGGGCTACAGCGCCGAGGGCAAATGCTGGTATTGGACCGGCACGGAAGCAAAGCAGGACCCGAGCCGCGATTGGCGCAGCCCCGGCTTTTCGCAAAGCGAGCGCGACCCGGTGGCGTGCGTGAACTGGGACGACGCGAAGGCGTATGTGGCGTGGCTGAGCCGGAAGACGGGGAAGGGCTACCGGCTGCCATCGGAGGCGGAGTGGGAGCATGCGGCGCGGGCGGGTTCGACGTCGGCGCGGCATTGGGGCGAGGACGCGAGCCAAGCCTGCGGGTACGCCAACGTGCACGACGCCACGAGCAAGGAACGGAACAAGTTCGCTTGGGATGCCCATGGCTGCAACGACAGCCAGCAATTCACCGCGCCGGTCGGAAGCTACAAGCCGAACGGGTTCGGGTTGCACGACATGCTGGGGAACTTGTGGGAATGGACCGAGGACTGCTGGAACGCAAGCTACTCGGGTGCGCCCAGCGACGGAACGGCATGGTTGAGTGGCGACTGCGGAAAGCGCGTCCTGCGCGGCGGTTCCTGGTTCAACAGGCCGAGGAGCGTCCGGTCGGCGGTCCGCAACAGGTTCGTCACGGCGATCCGGGACATCGGCAACGGGTTCCGCGTCGCCAGGACCAATTGACATCCTAAATCCTTACCTCTTTACATCGGGGGTCCAGGGGGC
>JBQTIS010000211.1:0-2653 GCA_052387895.1 Rhodospirillales bacterium
TTTCGACGTCGACCAGCCGGGCAAGGATTCCTACGAGCATCGCCGGGCCGGCGCCACCGAGGTGATGATAGGCTCCGCCCGGCGCTGGGCGCTGCTGCACGAGCTGCGCGGCGCGGCCGAGCCGGGACCCGGGGAGCTGATAGCGCACATGACGCCGGTGGACCTCTTGATCATCGAGGGCTTCAAGGCCCATGCCCACGACAAGCTCGAGGTGCACCGGCCGGCGCTGGGCAAGCCGCTGATCTGCCGCGACGACCCGCGCGTGGTCGCGGTCGCCAGCGACGCGGCCTTGCCGGGCCTCAAGGTGCCGCGGCTCGATCTCAACGACGCGCCGGCGATCGCCGATTTCGTGATCCGGCATTGCGGGCTGAAGGCCAAGGCGGCGAGGGATTGATGGCGCAGCTGAGCGACGATTGCTTCGCCTTCGGCGGGCCGCTGATGACGGTGGCCGAGGCGTGGTTGCTGCTGTCCCGGCGCCTCAAGCCCGTGGTGCGCGCCGAGCGCGTGCCGCTCAGGCGCGCCCACGGCCGCGTGCTGGCCGAGGACGTGGCCGCCCCCGCCGACATTCCGCCGCACGACAACGCCGCTGTCGACGGCTACGCCGTATATTTCGAAGACCTGAAGCCGGCGGGTGAGACGCGGCTGCCGCTGGTCCAGGGCCGCGCCGCCGCCGGGCATCCCTTCGTAGGCGCCGTGCCGCGCGGGACGGCGCTGCGCGTGTTCACCGGCGCGGTCATGCCGCGGGGACCCGACACGGTGATGATGCAGGAGGATTGCCGCGTCGAGGACGGCGCGGTCGCGATCCGCCCGGGCATCAAGCGCGGCGCCAACCGGCGCCGGGCCGGCGAGGACATCGGCAAGGGCGCGACGGCGCTGAAACGCGGCCGACGCTTGCGGCCGCAGGACGTGGGCATGGCGGCGGCGCTGGGCCGCACGACGCTGAAGGTGTACCGCCCCTTGCGCGTGGCGCTGTTCTCGACCGGCGACGAGCTGCGCGAGCCCGGCCGAAAGCTTGGCGTCGGTGCGATCTACGATTCCAACCGCTACACGCTGATGGGCCTTTTGGGCGGACTCGGCTGCGCCGTTACCGATCTCGGCATCCTCAAGGACCGGCGCGCGGCCGTGTTGGGCGCGCTAAAGAAAGCGTCGCGCGGCCACGACCTGATCGTTACCTCCGGCGGCGTGTCGGTGGGCGACGAGGACCATGTCAAGGCGGCGGTCGAGGCGCTGGGGCGCCTGCATGTCTGGCGCCTGGCGATCAAGCCGGGCCGCCCCGCCGCGCTGGGCCAGGTCGGGCGCGTGCCGTTCCTGGGCCTGCCCGGCAATCCGGTGGCGGTGATGGTCACGTTCTACGGCTTGGCGCGGGCGCTGGTGCAGCTGCTCTCGGGCGCCGAGTCCGAACCGCCGCGGCGCTTCAAGGTCCGCGCCGGCTTCGACCACAAGAAGAAGGCTGAGCGGCGCGAATTCCTGCGCGCCCGGCTGGAACGGGCCGACGACGGCGCGCTGGTGGCCCGGCGCTTCCCCAGGGACGGGGCGGGCATCCTGTCCTCGATGGTCGAGAGCGACGGACTGGTCGAGCTGCCCGAGGACTTGACCGTGCTCGCCGCCGGCAGCATGGTCGATTTCCTGCCGTTCAGCGAGGTGGCGCGATGAAGGTGTTGTATTTCGCCTGGCTGCGCACGCGCGTCGGCCATGCCGAGGATCAGGTCGAGCTGCCCAAGGGCGTCGGCGACGTGCGCGGGCTGATCGAGCATCTGAAGGCCAAGGGGCCGAACTACGCCGAGGCGCTGAAGGACCTGAACACCGTGCGCGTGGCGGTGAACCACGACTACGCGAAGCTGGACCACCGCCTCAAGCCGACCGACGAGGTCGCGCTGTTCCCGCCGGTGACGGGCGGCTAGAGCGGTGATCCGCGTCCAGCGCGAGGATTTCGACCCCGGCGCCGAGATCGCGGCGCTGACCCGGGGCCGCGCGGATGTCGGCGGCGTGGCCAGCTTCACGGGCGTGGTGCGCGACACGGCGCCCCATGGGGCGGGGAACAAGAAAATCCGCTCCATGACCCTGGAGCACTATCCCGGCATGACCGAAAAGCAGCTCGGCGAGATCGACGCCGAGGCCAACCGGCGTTGGCCCCTTTCGGCGTCGCTGATCGTGCACCGCTATGGCAAGCTTCTGCCGGGCGAGCGCATCGTGCTGGTCGTGACCGCGAGCCCGCATCGCGACGCCGCGTTCGACGCCTGCCGGTTCCTGATCGACTGGCTCAAGACCAAGGCGCCGTTCTGGAAGCTGGAAGAGACCGCGGCGGGCGCCGAGTGGGTCGCGGCCGAGGCGCGCGACGACGCGGCCGCCCAGCGCTGGGAAAAACCCGCCAAACCCAGGGCGGCGGGGTAGCCCGCTAGGTCAGGCCGCCGCCGGCTTTTGCCACTTCGCCGGCTCCAAGGTCAGGGCCGTGAAGTCCTCGATCAACTGCTTGGTGATGCGCCCGGGCGTGAAGCGGTGCTCGCCCACTTCGCTGACCGGCGTGATCTCGGCGGCGCTGCCCGTCAGGAACACTTCCTGCGTCTGCTTCAGCTCCTCGGGCATGATCGCGCGCTCCACCACCTTGATCTGCCGCGCGCGCGCCAAGCCGATCACCGTGCGGCGCGTGATGCCG
>JBQTIS010000212.1:0-2064 GCA_052387895.1 Rhodospirillales bacterium
CCGCATCGGGCAGACCGCCGCCCACCCGGCCGACATGGGCGGCGAAATGGCGCTCCACCGGCACGGCGAGCGAGAACTCGATCTCGCGCGCGGCGTCCCCGGCCAGCACCGCGTCGACCGCCTGCACCAGCGCGGGGTGGCGCAGCGTGGCGGTGAGGTCGCGCCCGAGCCCCGCCTTGCCCACCGCCTCGCCCGCCGCGCGGTTCATGCGCACGACGCGCCGCTGCCGGTCGAGCAGCAGCAGCGGCACCGGCAGGCCGTCGAGCACCTGATCGGCCAACTGGGCGCCGGCGCTTTGCGCGCCGCCGGTCTCGCGTTCGAACCCGCCCAGTTTCCGCAGATAGTCCGCCGCCTTGCCGAACGCCTGGGCGAACGACAACGCGGCCTCGCGCAACACAGGGGATGAAAGCGGCATCGTCAGGAGCAAAGTCCCGCCAGTCCGCGCCGTCAAGTCAGGCCACGCGCAGCACCGGTTTGCCGAGCGCGGCCTTGAGCGGCTCGACGCCGAGGCCCGGCCCCGTGGGCGCGGCCAGCCAGCCCTGGCGCCGCTTGGGCGCGCCCGAGGCGATCGCCTTGGTGACGTAGCTGTTGAAATCGGTGGCGGCGAATAGGAATTCCGTGGCAGTGGAATGCGCGAGATGCGATATCGCCGCCGTGACGATGTCGCCGCCCCAGGTGTCCTCGACGATCATCGCCAAGCCCAGCGACACGCACAAATCGCGGACCTGCCGCGCCTTGGTGAGGCCGCCGACCTTGGAGATCTTGAGGTTGATGAC
This sequence comes from Rhodospirillales bacterium, assembly GCA_052387895.1. Taxonomy (GTDB): domain Bacteria; phylum Pseudomonadota; class Alphaproteobacteria; order JAEULC01; family JAEULC01; genus JAEULC01. The sequence continues at coordinate 777 of JBQTIS010000212.1, forward strand.
GTCGGCGGCGCGGTCGTGCGCCGCGCGCAAGACCATCGGCACGCCGTCGATCACCTCGTCCAGGATGAAGGGCCGGGCGGTGCGCTCGCGCACGGCGCGGCATTCCTCGTAAGACGCGCAGGGCTGCTCGATATAGACGTCCACGTCCTTTACGGCATCGACCACGCGCAGGGCCTGGTGCATCAGCCAACCGGTGTTGGCGTCGGCGATCAGCACGTCGCCGGAATCGAGCGCCCGGGCGCAGGCGCGGATGCGTTCGATGTCGGTGTCGGGGTCGCCGCCGACCTTGAGCTGGAACTTGGTATAGCCTTCCTTGCGATACTCGCCCACGCGCGCGGCCATGCGCCTGGGCGCCTCCTGCGAGATGGCGCGGTAGAGCTTGAACCGCTCGCCGTGGCGTCCGCCCATCAACTGCGCCACCGGCATGCCGGCGATCTTGCCCAGGATGTCCCAGCACGCCATGTCGAGCGCCGATTTCACGTAAGGGTGCCCGCGCATCGCCTGGTCCATGCGGCGGTTCAAGACCCCGAGCGCCGTGGGGTCCTGGCCGATCAGCGTTGGCGCCAGCTCCTTGATGCCGGCCCTGGCGCCCGCCGCGTAGGCCGGCAGATAGGCCGGCCCCAGCGGGCAGATTTCGCCGTAGCCGGTGACGCCCAGATTCGTCTCGACCGCCACCACGGTGGAATCGAACACCGCGACCTGGTTGCCGCCGGACCATTTGTAGCTGCCTTCGTGCAGCGGCAGGTCGACCTGCCAGGCGGAAACGGCGGTGATGCGCGGGGATTTCCCGGTGCTGGTGGGCATATGTTGTTTTACTCCAAACGGAACAGCAACAGCAGCGTGCGCTGGGCGCGGGACTTGTTGTCGTCGGAGATCAGCCACACAAGCGCGCCGTCGCCTGCGCCGCGCGCGACCGCCATGCCTTCCATGTTGTCGACGCTGAGGGGGGCGCCCCATTCCGCCAGCGTTTCGCCGTAGAGGCGCCCGCCCGGCGCCACGCGCGCGCCCGGCACGCGCACCAGCCTTGCGCCCAGCGCCGTCAACAGCCCGTAACGCCGCTCCAGCACCAGAAGATCGCCGCCCGGCAGCACGGCCGCGTCGGTCGGCAGGTACTCGCCGCCGAGCGCGTAGCCGAGGCCGTGCCATCGGTTGCCCGCGAGCAGCCAGGCCTTCACGTCGCCCTGGGCGTCGCGCGCCTGCTCGCTGATCAGCAGCACGCGCCCGTCGGGCCACAGGGCCAGCGTTTCGATCCCGCCGTTGTCGGGCTGCGACTTGACGTCCTCGGGCA
>JBQTIS010000213.1:0-1976 GCA_052387895.1 Rhodospirillales bacterium
GCCCGCCCCAGCCCATAGTCGCTTGAAATTCGACCACAATTCTTGCGTAGTGTGAGGCGGGACGGGTTTCGGAATAAAACTCTGCCCTGGCCGTTCACGGAATGGCGGCCAAATTGTGGCGGGTCGACTTTAAGGTCGGACGGTACTCTTTGGACGCTCTGTTCCGCAGCCAGCTCGTGGCGTTGCTTCCCCGCTTGCGGCGTTTCGCGCGCGGGCTTTGCGGCGCCGCCGACCGCGCCGATGACCTGGTTCAGGCGGCGTGCGAACGGGCCTTGGCCCGCATGGAACAGTGGACGCCCGGAACCCGCCTCGACAGCTGGATGTTCCGTATCGTCCGCACTATCTGGATCGATGAGTTGCGCGCGCAGGCCGTGCGCCAGCGCTCGCGCGAGCGACAGGAGGTCGAGATCGAGACGTCGTTCGACGGCGAACGCGCCATGGAAGCGCAGATGACCATGCGGGCGGTGCGCGAGGCGGTGGCCAAGCTGGCGCCGGAGCAGCGCGAGATCCTGCTGCTCGTGGCGGTCGAGGGCGTCAGCTACAAGGAGGCGGCGGAGATACTGGACATACCGATCGGCACGGTCATGAGCCGGCTGGCGCGCGGCCGGGCCCAGTTGATCAAGCTGTTGGAGAAGCCGCGCGAACGCGGCGGCGGCGACGACGGCAAGATCGTCCGGCTTTCTTAGAGATCGAGATAGGGGACAGATGAAGGCGGACGACGCATTGCTGATGGCCTACGTGGACGGCAAGTTGGACGCGGCCGGGGTGGCTGAGATCGAGGCGGCGATCGCCGCCGATCTGGCGCTCGCCCGTCGCGTGCGCCTGTTGCGCGACACCACGGCGGCGCTACGCGCGGCCTTCAACGACGCGATGCACGAGCCGGTGCCCGAGCGCCTGCTGGCGCCGCTGGGCGCGCAGTCGCCCTGGCGCGCCGGCGCGTTCCGGCGCTACGCGGCGATGGCGGCTGTCGCGGCCATCGCGGCGCTCGGCGGCATGGCGATCTTCGCCAATTCGCGATTGGAGCTGCCTTTCGCGATCGTGGCGCAGCAGCCGGACAACTGGCTGAACAGCGTGTCCAACTACCACCAGGTCTATAGCCGCACTGCCGCGCGCGACGACCGCTCGCTGGTCGACATCGGCGGCGAGGATTTGGACTATCTCGAGGACTGGTTCGGCCGGCGCCTGAAGCGCGACGTGCGCCTGCCCAGGCTCGACGCCCAGGGCTTCCGACTGCAAGGCGGCCGCGTGGTTTTCGTCGAAAGCCAGCCCGCCGCGCAGTTCTTCTACAAGGCCGTGGACGGCAACGAGGTGGTGAGCCTGACCATCGCCCAGACCAAGCGCAGGGACGCGCAGTGGACCGAGACCAAGCGCGGGGGGCTGGCGATCATCTACTGGCGCAAGAACGGCTACGCCTATGTGTTCGCCGGCGCGGTGGACCGCCAGGCGCTGCACGCCATCGCGTCCATGCTGACGGAGCGCGAGGAGAAGATTTAGCGCCAGCGCGCTGCCTCAATCCGCGAACGCGATCTCGAAGCTCTTCATCCCCCTCAAGACCAGCGTATCCTGCCATTCCGGCTTCGGTCCCGCGGGCCGGATGCGGGCGAACCGGCGCAGCAGCTCGGCCACGGCGATGCGGGCTTCCAATCTCGCCAGCGGCGCGCCCAGGCAATAATGCGGGCCGAAGCCGAAGGCCAGATGCGCCGCCGCGTCGCGCCCGATCTTGAAGGTCTCGGGATCGGGAAACACCGCCGGGTCGCGGTTGGCGGCGTTGACCATCAGGAACAGCAAGTCGCCCTTGGCGATTCGCCGGTCCGCGACCACCAGCTCCTCGCGCGCCACGCGCGTCAACGCCATCACCGGCCCGTCGTAGCGCAGCATCTCCTCCACCGCTCGCGGCATCGCCCCGGGCTCGGCCCGCAACGATTCCAGCTCGGCGGGGTGGTTCAGCAGCGCCAGCATGCCGTTGGCGATCAGGT
>JBQTIS010000214.1:0-3051 GCA_052387895.1 Rhodospirillales bacterium
AAAGCGGCAGGCCGAAGCCTGGCGCGTAACCGACGTCCTGGTCCAAGGCAACTCGCTGATCGTGCATTTCGGCGGCCAATTGGCGCGCAAGGCGCGCGGCGAGGTCGAGCCGCTGGCCGACTTCCTGAAGAACGAACAGAAGCGCGACAGTTTGGCCTATCTGTCCCAGTAGTTCGAGACCGATCCTAAGACGCGACGCCGGTCCCGGGCCGCAAGGTCCGGGGCCGGTTCGTTTTTCGGCCGTCCGGCGCCGCCGTGGCGCTCAGTTCCTGGGGCAGTCCGGCAGCTTGCGCGCCGCCTCCCAGGCATGGGTCGAATAGGACTTTCCGCCGCACGCGGCGTTGAGCTCGCCGACGGCGGCGTTGTAGCCCGCCACGGCCCGCTGCTGATCGGGCACGGCCACCTGCTCGTAGTTGCCGCGCGCGGCCGCGGCGCGGTCGAGCAGCGCGCGGAATGCGTCGATCTGCGCCCGGTCGTTCACGTCGATCGCGGACCGGCGCTGTTCGACCTCGCGCTCCAGCGCCTGGGTGTCGTCGCGCGACTTCTGGAACAGGCCGTTGCGCACGTCCATCTCGAAGCGGCTGTCCTGCACCTTCTGCTCCAGGCAAAGGCAGCGATGCGCCGCGGCCACTTCTTCGACCGGCGGCTGGACCGCCAGGTCTTGCGCCGGGGCCGTCCCGGCCCACAACGCCGCCAACGGAAAAAGGAGGATGCGTCGGCCGGAAGCGGCGGCGATACGCGCGGGATTCATGGCGCTGCTCCTCGTGGAATTCGGCCGGCCGACGCCAGTGTGGCTGGGGCGATTTATCGGGCCGTGCGGCGGCCGGCGCAAGGGCGGGCTTCGCCCCCCTTGCTGTCCGCGCGGCCGCGAGGCGTGATAAAGTTTCCCCGACGCCGAAAGAGCATCGGAGGATTCGCCATGAGGTTCGTGTCATGCCGCTGGGCCGCGTTTGCCGCGGCCGGGTTGATCGGCAGTGCCGTGTGGTCCGGCTTCGCGGCCGGCGCCGAGCCGGGCATGACAGAATTCCGCCATCCGCGGCAGGGGTTTTCGGTGTCCTACCCGCAGGAATGGCGGCTGGTCGCCTTCAAGGACGGGCCAGAGTTCCAGGCGCTGGCGGACGGCGGCAAAGGGCCGGAGGAATGCAACGTCAACGTCACCCAGGCGCCCGGCACCGACTATCTCGATCGCATCAACCAGGCGCGCATGCTGAACACCATCCGCGCGGCGATCAAGGACGCCCGGTTCGACGAATGGCGCCGGCAGACCTTGGCGCGGCGCTGGGGGATCTACTACATCGTCACTGGCACGATCCCCCGGCAGAGCTACCGGCAGACCACGCTGGGCTACCAGATCGTGGTCGGCGCGAAGCTTTACACGCTGTCCTGCTCGGCCCCGGCGGCCCGCTTCGAGCAGAATCGCCCGGTATTCGAGAAGATATTGTCAACGCTGGCTTTTTAGGCGGAAAAATCAGCCGCCACGGGCTTTCGCGAGAATCCCGCCGCGCCTTAACCGAACGTGAGAACGGGAGCGAACAAGCTAGCGAATTTATCCCGCGGCCACGCTATAATACCAAGGATTCAACCATAACTGGGAGCGGACGTTTCCGCCGGCCGGCCCAGGCCGGAGATGGTGTGCGGAAACAGGTCGGCTGCGATGAAGACGACTAGTCAACTGGCGATTATCGCCGTTCTTGCGGCGGTGGGCGCGGGCGCTTGGCTGTTGAAGGACCAGGTCCTCGGCAAGACCGCCAAGGCGCCGGCGATCGCCGCGCCGCCGATCCTGGTGCAGGTGAAGCCCGTGCGCGTCGGCACGGTGACCGACCGCCTGGAGGCCGTCGGCACGGCGCTGGCCAACGAGTCGGTCATCATCACCGCCAAGACCACGGGCATCATCGAGAAAATCACGATCAACGAGGGCGAGCGCGTCAAGGCCGGCCAGCTGCTGGTGAAATTCGAGGACGCCGAGCCGCTCGCCGAGCTGGAGGCGCAGAAGGCCATCACGCGCGCCGCCTACCTGGCCTATGAGCGCGCCATCAAGCTGATTGAGAACAAAAACGTCGCGCAGGCCAGGGTGGACGATCTTCTGTCGGCGTGGAAATCGGGCGAGGCCAGGGCGAAGGTCATCGAGGCGCGGCTGGCGGACCTGAAACTGGTGGCGCCGTTCGCAGGCAAGGTCGGCCTGCGCCGAGTCAGCGCCGGCGCCCTGGTGCAGCCCGGCGCCACGATCACCACGCTGGACGACGATTCGGTGATCCGCCTCAAGCTGTCGGTGCCCGAAGGCATGCTCTCCAACGTGAAGGTGGGGCTGGACGTCGAAGCCACGACGGCCGCCCATCCCAAGCGCGTGTTCCAGGGGAAGGTCAGCTCGATCGATTCGCGCGTCGATCAGATCAGCCGCGCGGCGGAGATTCGCGCCGACATACCCAATGCCGACGGCGCGCTGAAGCCGGGAATGTTCATGTCCTACAAGCTGGTGCTGGCGCGCCGCGAGAGCGCGATGCTAGTGCCGGAAGAATCGCTGCTGGCCGAAGGCGCGCGGCAGTTCGTGTTCGTGGTCGCCGGCGACCGGGCGCAGAAGCGCGAGGTCAAGATCGGCGACCGCAGCGTGGGCGAAGTGGAGATTCTAGAGGGCGTGAAGCCGAACGAAAACGTGGTCGTCGGCGGCATCCAGAAGATCCGCAACCACTGTCAGGTGAATGTCGTCGGCGCGCCGGCCGGTTGAACGGCCGCGGCCGCCAGCCGCAAGCGGAGAACTTTCTGCCATGATCCTATCCGACGTCTCGATCAAGCGGCCGGTGTTCGCGACCGTCATCAGCTTGATCCTGGTGATCTTCGGCCTGTTCGCGTTCCAGAACCTGCCGGTGCGCGAATACCCCGCGATCGACCCGCCGGTGATCTCGATTACCACGCTGTACAAGGGCGCCAGCAACCAGATCGTCGAAAGCCAGATCACGCAGCTGATCGAGGATCAGATCGCGGGCATCGAAGGCGTGCGCCTGATCAGCTCGACCAGCCGCGAGGGATCGTCGAGCATCCAGGTCGAATTCCGGC
>JBQTIS010000215.1:0-2888 GCA_052387895.1 Rhodospirillales bacterium
ATCGTCGCCTTCGCCAGCTCGCTCGACCAGGCCGGCCCGATGACGCGCAGCGTGCGCGACGCCGCGATCATGCTGCGCTCGATGGCCGGGCACGATCCCAAGGACTCGACCTCGGTCGACGCAGCCGTCCCGGACTACGAGGCGGCATTGGGCAAGGGCATCAAGGGCATGCGCGTCGGCATTCCCAAGGAGTATCGCGTCGACGCCATGCCGGCGGAAATCGACCGGCTGTGGCAGCAGGGCGTGGCGTGGCTCAAGGACGCCGGCGCCGAGCCGGTCGAGATCGGCCTGCCGCACACCAAGCTGGCGCTGCCGGCCTATTACATCATCGCCCCGGCCGAGGCGTCGTCGAACCTCGCGCGCTACGACGGCGCGCGCTTCGGCCTGCGCGAGAAGGGCGCGAGCCTGACCGAGATGTACGAGAACACGCGCGCGGCGGGCTTCGGCAAGGAGGTGCGGCGGCGCGTGATGATCGGCACCTACGTGCTCTCGGCCGGCTACTACGACGCCTATTATATCCGCGCCCAGCGCGTGCGGGCGCTCATTGCCCGCGACTTCACGCAAGCCTTCGAGAAGGTGGACGCGATCCTGACGCCGACCGCCCCCTCGGCCGCCTTCGCCATCGGTGAAAAGGCCGACGATCCGATCGCCATGGACCTCAACGACGTGTTCACGGTGACGGTGAACCTGGCCGGGCTGCCCGGCATCTCGGTGCCCGCAGGCCTCAGCGCCGACGGCCTGCCGCTGGGATTGCAGCTCATCGGCAAGGCGTTCGACGAGGAGACCGTGTTCCGCGCCGCGGACGTGCTGGAAAAGGCGGCGAAGTTTACGGCGAGGCCGGCGGGGGCGGCATGAGTCTGATCGACGGCCGCACCGGCAAGTGGGAAGTGGTGCTCGGCCTCGAGGTCCACGCCCAGGTCACGTCCAAGGCCAAGCTGTTCTCGGGCGCGGCCACGGAGTTCGGCGCCGAGCCCAACACGCAGGTCTCGTTCATCGACGCCGCCTTTCCCGGCATGCTGCCGGTGATCAACCGCACATGCGTCGAGCAGGCCGTGCGCACGGGCCTCGGCCTCAAGGCCCAGATCAACCTACGCTCGGTGTTCGACCGCAAGAACTATTTCTATCCCGACCTGCCCGCCGGCTATCAAATCTCGCAATACACCCAGCCCATCGTCGGCAAGGGCGCCATTACCCTCGACCTGCCCGGCGGCGAAACCCGGACCGTCGGCATCACCCGCCTGCACCTGGAGCAGGACGCGGGCAAGAGCCTGCACGACCAAGCCCCGGGCGAGACCTACGTCGATCTCAACCGCGCCGGCGTGGCGCTGATGGAGATCGTCAGCGAACCCGACCTGCGCTCGGCCGAGGAGGCGGCGGCATACTTACGCAAGTTGCGCTCGATCCTGCGCTATCTCGGCACTTGCGACGGCAACATGGAAGAGGGCTCCATGCGCTGCGACGTGAACCTGTCCGTGCGCCGGGCCGGCGACGTCAAGCTGGGCACGCGCTGCGAGATCAAGAACGTCAATTCCGTGAGTTTCGTCATGCAGGCAATCGAGTACGAGGCGCGCCGCCAGGTCGAGATACTGGAGGACGGCGGCCGCATCGACCAGGAGACCCGGCAGTTCGATTCGGCCAAGGGCGAGACCCGGTCCATGCGCACGAAGGAAGACGCGCACGACTACCGCTATTTCCCCGATCCCGATCTGCTGCCGCTGGTGCTGGATGAGGCCTGGGTCGAGCGGATCAAGGCGTCGCTGCCCGAGTTGCCCGACGAGAAGAAGGCGCGGTTCACATCGCAATACGGCCTTAAAGACCAGGATGCGGGGGTGCTGGTGGCCGAGCGCGAGTCGGCCGCGTTCTTCGAGGCGGTAGCGCGGGGCCGCGACGCCAAGCTGGCGGCCAATTGGGTGATGGGCGAATTCTTCGGCTATCTCAACAAGTCGGGCCTGGAGATCGGCAAGTCGAAGGTGGACGCGGCCAAGCTTGGGTCACTCATCGACTTGATTGGCGACGGCACGATCTCGGGCCGCATCGCCAAGGACGTGTTCGCGGAGATGTGCGAGACCGGCAAGGCGCCCGCCGCGATCGTCGCGGAAAAGGGGCTGAAGCAGGTAACCGACGCCGGCGCGATCGAGCGCGCGGTGGACGCGGCGCTGGCCGAACTGGCCGGCAAGGTGGCGCAGTACCGCGCCAAGGACGAGGCGGCCCGAGCCAAGATGTTCGGCTTCTTCGTCGGCCAGGTGATGAAACGCACGCAAGGCAAGGCCAACCCGGCGGCGGTCAATGCGCTGCTGAGGAAGAAGCTAACAGGGTAGCTCGCCCTTCGTCCTGCGCCCTCTTGTCGTCATGCCCGGCTTTATGCCGGGCATCCACGTCGAACATGTGACGCGACTATCCGCCGGGACGACGTGGATGGCCGCAACAAGCGCGGCCATGACGGAATTGGGTTGGTCAGCGAGAGCGCGCCTTGCGCCTCGGCATCTCCGCCGGCTGGGTCTCGAACTCCGCGGGCATGGTGATCTCGATCATCTCGACGTCGGGCGAATGCCAGATCTCGCGGTGACGGATGCCCGGGGGCTGGTACACGGCCGAGCCGGCCCTGAGCGTCACCCGGCCATAGCCCTCGTACTCGAACCGCACCCGGCCCTTCAGCACATAGACCATCTGGAAGTCGAGCGCGTGGGTGTGCGCGCCGGAACCCCTCACTTGGCCTTTCTTGCGGCCGGGCGTCGCGCGGATGACATGCGCCAGCACGCGGCCTCGCGTCGCCTTGACTATGCCCAGGTCGCGGTACTGGAAGAACGAGCGCAACCCGCCGCCCTTGAAATCGCGGCGCTTCAGATGATGGACGACGGGCTTCATGGGCGCGGTCTGGTCCCTAGACC
>JBQTIS010000216.1:0-6538 GCA_052387895.1 Rhodospirillales bacterium
TCTTGCTGGTCATCGCCGCCAGCATGCCGACGAGATACGAGCCCTCTTCCTCCTTGAACAGCACGGACTGCACGTTGGGGAGGTCCACCTTGGCGTCGATGATGGTGAACTTCACGCCCGGGAATTCCTTGGCGACCACGCCCAGCGGCGTCGCCTGGGCGAAGCCCATGGCGATGACGATGGTGGCGCCGCGGCGCGCGGTGTTGCGCAGCGCCTGCTCGCGCTGCGCCACGTTGGTCACCTCGAAATCGCGATAGGCGACGCCGGTGTCCTTCTTGAACCGCTCGGCGCCGTTGTAGGCGGCCTCGTTGAACGACTTGTCGAACTTGCCGCCCATGTCGAAGACGACCGCGGGCACGAACTCCTGCGCCTCGGCCCGGCCGATGTCCGCAAAACCCTCAGCCGCCGCGCCCGCCGCGACCAGCGCCGCGAGCGCGCAATGCCGCCGTGTGATCATTTGCTTGGCTCCCTTTCGCCCCCGCCGGCAAGATGCCGCCTGGTGGCGGCCGGTCCGGCTGTCGCGATCATGGCAAAAACCCGCCCCGGCGTCGATTCCATGCCGGGGCCGACAGCACTGGACCCAGCGCCCGTGATCAGTGGCCGTGATCGGTGCCCGTGATCCAAGTCACATCTTAATTCGGTCGAAATCGGCTATAATATTGAAATGGAGCAGTCCGCCCCGGGCGGAGGAGGAACGGCATGACCAAATTATCCAGGATTTTCATGGCCCTGGCGCTCGCCGCCGGGTTCGCGCTGGCGGGCGTGGGCGAAAGCCGCGCCCAGGACAGCACGCTGCTCGGCACCGCCGTCGGCGGCGCCGCGGGCGCCGGCATCGGCTACGGCCTGGGCGGCGCCAAGGGCGCGGCCATCGGCGGTATTCTGGGTCTCGGCGTCGGCGCCCTCAGCGGCCACGCGATCGGCCGGCAGAACGATCCGCCGCCGCAGCCGGCCTACGCGCCGCCTCCACCGCCCCCCGGCTATTACCAGCAGCCGGCATATGCGCCGCCGCCTCCGGGCTATCAGCCGGCACCGGGTTACCAGCCCGCGCCGGCCTATCAATCCGGCTACGCGCCCGCCCCGACATACACGCCGCCGGACCCCTACCAGCAGCAGCCGGCCTACCAGCCGGCGCCGGCCTATCAGCAGCCGCAGCAGGCCTACGACACCAGCTATTGCCGCCAGTACAACAAGGTGACGACCATCGGCGGCCAGCAATACACCACCACGGGCACGGCCTGCCGCCAGCCCGACGGGTCTTGGCGCGATGTCTATTAGGCGCGAAGTCTATTAGGCGCGAAGTCTATGAGGCGCGAAGCCGGCTGACGCGCGCCCGAATCGAGTTCCGTTTCACAAGCGCCCGCGGTCGAAAGATCGCGGGCGTTTCGCTTCAGTCCGCGCGCTTGAGCGCCAGCACCGCGTTCAGGCCCCCGAACGCGAACGAATTGCTGAGCGCCGCGCCCACGCGCGCCTGGCGCGCCGCGTTCGGCACGTAGTCCAGATCGCAGGCCGGGTCGGGCCGCTGGTAGTTGGCGGTGGGCGGCACCACGCCCTCCTTCAGCGCCATGATCGTGGCGGCCAGCTCGACCGCCCCGGCCGCGCCCAGCGTGTGGCCGTGCATCGACTTGGTGGACGAGACCATCACCTTGGCGGCGTGCGCCCCGAACACGCGCTTGATCGCCCGGGTCTCGGTCGCGTCGTTGGCCTGCGTGCCGGTGCCGTGGGCGTTGATGTAGCCGATGTCCCCGGGGTTCAGGCCGCCGTCCTTTAGCGCGAAGTCCATCGCGTCGGCCGCGCCCTGCTCCGAGGGCTGCACGATGTCGCCGGCATCCGCGGTCATGCCGAAGCCCGCGAGCTCGGCCAGGATCTCGGCGCCGCGCGCCTTGGCTTCGTCGAGGCGCTCGAGCACCACGGCGGCGGCGCCCTCGCCCAGCACCATGCCCTTGCGCCCGCCGCTGAACGGCCGGCAGGTGTCGGGCGCCATCACGCGCAGCGCCTCCCACGCCTTCATGGTGCCAAACGTGACGCAGGCCTCGGTCCCGCCGGCGACGGCCGCGCGCGCGCGGCCGGTCTTGACCATCCAGAACGCCTCGCCGATGGCGTGGTTGGCGGACGAGCACGCGCTCGACACGGCGAAGCTGGGGCCGGTGATGCCGAATTCCATGGTCACGTGGCTGGAAGCGGCGCTGGCCATGAGGCGAGGAATGGTCAGCGGAATCTGGCGCGACGAGCCTCCGTTGGCGCCGTGCAGGCGCGCATAGGCGTTTTCCAGCGTGTTCATGCCGCCGGCGCCGGTGCCGACGATCGCGGCGGTTTCGCGCCCGAGGCCGTTCCTGAAATCGAGCCCCGCCTGCTTGACCGCCTGGCGCGCGGCGACCAGCGCGAACTGCGAGAAGCGGTCGAGCAGCATCAGCCGCTTCTCGTCGAAATGCAGGGCGGGGTCGAAGCCCTTGACCTCGGCGGCGACGCGGATGTTGAGCCTGTCGTGCGGCACGCCGGCGACCGGGCCGATCGCGCCGCGTCCTTCCCGCAAGGCCGCCCAGAACGTCGGCACGTCGTTGCCCGGGGCCGCGATGCACCCCAGGCCCGTGATCGCGACCCTATGCATGGCTGGGCTCAGTTTTGGCCAGCGGCCGGTTCCGTCTGCTTCTCGGCGATCAGGCGGTTCACGCCGTCGACGACGTCGCGCAGGGTTTCGAGCTTGTAGGCCTCGTCGTTGTACGGAACGTACACGTCGAATTCGTCCTCGAGGGCGAACAGGATCTGCACCAGGTCGAGCGACTCGATCTTCAGCGTGTCCAAGCGCGTGTCCAGGGCCAGCGCGGCGCGGTCGAGCTTCGCCTCCTTGGCGATGATGTCCATGATTTTTTCTGCGATCTGCGCCATGCCGCAACCGTCTCCGTAAGCTCGAATGCCGCCGCCCCCCGGCGCCGGCCACCGGCCCCTTGCCTGCCCGACGATCCGGCGATTCCCGTTTCGCCACAAGTTATGCGCGATCCGGCCCGGATTGTCGATCTCGCCGGACAGGCGAATTTCCATGCCGCGCAGTCGCGCGGACACGGACGGAGGCGCGTTCTAGCACGGGCCGGGGCGGCCGACCAACAGGCAAAACCGACCGGACGATTCGCGGTAATTCCGGCGCGGGTATCCAGCTGGGCGATGGCCCGGACTCAAGCCGCGGAGTGCAGCACGCGTCCGGCAGGCAACGCCACGCTGACCGTGGTGCCGCGGCCCGGCGCGCTGTCGATCGTCAGCCTGCCGCCCAGGCGCACGGCCAGCGATTGGGCCAACGGCAGGCCGAGACCTGTGCCGTTGTGGCGGCGGGTCAGCGTGCTATCGACCTGGCCGAACAGCTCCAGCGCCTTCTCGACTCCCTCGGGCGACATGCCGATGCCGGTGTCGGCCACGGCGATGACGCATTCGCCGGCGGCGTCGATGCCGGCCTCGATCGTCACGCTGCCGCCCGGTTCGGTGAACTTGACCGCGTTCGACAGCAGGTTGGTCACGATCTTCTTCAGCGCCAGCGCGTCGCCGTGCAGCCTGAGCGACGGGGCGACCCGCTCCTCCAGCTCGACCCCGCCGTTGCGCGCGCGCTCGCGCACCAGGCGCGTGCAGTCCGCCACCACGCCGGCCACGTCGAGCAGCTCCTCGCGCAGGTCCATGCGGCCGGCCTCGATCTTCGCCAGGTCCAGCACGTCGTTGATGACGTCGAGCAGATGGCGGCCCGAGGCGCCGATGTCGTGCAGATACTCGTTCTGCTTGGCCGTCAGCGGGCCCGCCAGCCCGGTGGCCAGCATGTCGGAGAAGCCGATCACGGCGTTCAGCGGCGTGCGCAGCTCGTGGCTCATGTTGGCCAGGAACTCGCTCTTGGCGCGGCTGGCGACCTCGGCCGCGTCCCTGGCTTCGATCAGCGCTTGCTTCATGGCCATCTCGGCGGTCGCGTCGCGGCCCACGCCGCGATAGCCCTGGAACCGCCCCTGGGCGTCGAACACCGGCTTGCCGCTGGCCGCGACGTGGCGGCGTTGGCCGGCGATCTCGATCTGGTACACCAGGTCGCGGAACGGCCGGCGCGCTTCCAGGTCGGCGACGTGCTTCAGCCATTTCTCGGAATCGGCCCCATGGTCGGCCGCGAGCTCCATGCGCGACTTGCCGAGCGCCCGCGCGGGGTCGGCGTCCAGCACGCGTTGCAGGCCGTCGGAGAAATAGCTGTAGCGGTGCGCGGCGGCGGTTTCCCAGAACCAGTCGGACGAGGTCTCCACGTAGTCCGCCAGGCGTTGGTTGGCCTCGCGCACTTTCATTTCGGCTTCCTTGCGCGCGGTGATGTCGATCGAGGCGGTCAGGATCGCGTACGGCCTGCCGTCGGCGCCGCGCAGCGGAATCTTGCTGGTCAGCCAATGGGCCGGCTTGCCCTCGGGGGTGGTGAAGGCCTCCTCGAAATTGAGCGCAGTCTCCGCGCCTTCCAGCAGCGCCGTGTCGAGCGCCGCGATGTTGGCGGCGAAAGCGGGAAATTGCTCGGGCTTGATGCTGCGCACGGCGACCTCTTCCAGCCGCTTGCCCAGCACTTGGTCGAGCTCGACCCGGAAGTCCTCGAGATGCGCCCGGTTCATCAGGATGAAGCGGCGCTCGGCGTCCTTGACGTTGATCAGGGCCGGCACGGTGTCGAGCACGGCTTGCAGCAGGTCGCGGTTTTTCTTCAGTTCGGCCAGGGCCGCCTCGACGCGCTTCTCGGCCTGCTTCATCGGCGTGATGTCCATCGACACCGTCATCACCGATTCCACCGCGCCCGCCTCGTCGCGCAGCGGCACCTTGCTGACGAGATTGTGCTTTTCGACGCCGTCGTTGCCGGGCCACGACTCCTCGTAGAACAGCAGGGATTCGCCGGTTTCCAGCACCCGTTCATCGCGGCTGGCTACCATGGCGACGACGTGGTCGTGCGCCTGGGCGGAACGGGGCGAGATGAACTCCTCGCGCCGGCGGCCGATCGCCTGTTCGGCGGCCACGCCCCACGACTCGAGGCCGAACTTGTTGACCAGCACGAAGCGCCGGTCGCGGTCCTTCACGCTGACGCGCGCGGGAACGTTGTCCAGCACGGCCTGCAGCAGGTCGCGGTTCTTCTTCAGTTCGGCCACGGCGGTCTTGGCCTGCTTCTCGGCGTTTCTGATGTTGCTCACGTCGGTCGCGACCGTCAGGATCGCGTTCGGCCTGCCGTCCTCGCCCAGCAGCGGAATCTTGCTGGCGATGTAGGATCGCGTGGCGTCGTGGCCGCTGGAATAAAGGTCCTGGTAATAGGTCTCGGCCTTGCCGGAGGCCAGCACCGCCAGCTCCTTGGCGGCCGTCGCGTCGGCGCGCCGGCGGCGGTCTTCCTCGCCGACGTTTTTGACCGGCACCTCGTCGAACCGCCTGCCCAGCGCTTCGTCGAGCGTCACGCCCCAGAGGTGCAGCTGTTCGTCGTTGACCATGAGGTAGCGGCGGTCGAGGTCCTTCAGGTGGATGCGCGCCGGCACGTTGTTGAGCACGGCCTGGAGCAGGTCGCGGCTGCGGCGCACCTCGGCGGCGCTCGCCTCGGCGCGCAGCTCGGCGGTCTTGACGGCGGTGATGTCGCGTCCGGTGCCGCGATAGCCGAGGAAGCGGCCGCTCTCGTCGAACACCGGGCTGCCGCTGATCGAGAAATATACGCTCTCGCCGCCGGCCCGGCGGCGCGGCACCAGCAGGTCGCGGAACGGGCGGCGCGCATCGAGATCCGCCCGGTGCCGGCGCATTTCTTCGGTGTCGGGGTCGGCGCAGATCTCCTCGCGCCGCTTGCCGATCGTCTTGCCGGCGTCCAGCCCGACGCGCTTCAATTCGTGGTTGGAGACATAGGTGAAGCGCAGTTCGGCGTCCTGCTCCCACACCCAGTCCGACATCGAGGCGATCAGGGTGGCAAGGCGTCCCTCGCTGACGGCGAGCGCCCGGACCGCGCTCTCGCGGTGGTAAAGCATGACCAGCAGCATCAGCAGCACGGTCAGCGTGATCGCCACGACGCCGGCCGCCCATGCGGCATAGCCCGCGAGCGAGGCTCGCCACGGCGCCAACACCGCGTCGGAATCGTAGGCGACGGCGAGGATCAGCGGCAGCCCCTCGATCGCGTGGTAGGCGATGCGCCGCTCGCCGATCGAGAGCGGAATGGACGCGTGCCGGGTTTCGCCGCGCACGGGCTCGAACTTCGCGAACTCGGCCGACTTGTCGCCGATCGCGTGGTACTCGTGGGGATGGTGCGCCAGGACCGTGCCGTCGTCGCGGTAGAGCGTGATGCGCAGCGCGTTGCCCGTGTTTTGCTGGCGGAAGGCCGAGGCGATCTCCTCGGGCGACAGCACCCCCATGACGACGCCCTGGAACCGGCCCCGCGAGTCGGCCAGCCGGAGGCTGGCGACGATGCGCCAGTCCTCGACCACCTTGCCGCGCACCGGATCGCTGATGTAAACGCCGCGCGCGGGATCGTCGCGATGGACCTGGAAATAGGCGCGGTCGGAAGCGTCGAACGGTTGCGCCGGGGCGGGCCGCG
>JBQTIS010000217.1:0-4400 GCA_052387895.1 Rhodospirillales bacterium
GGCGCGGGCGTCTGGGGCCTCGCCGGGCCAGGCGCAGCCTGTGCCGCGCGCTGCTCGGCGGGCTTGCCCTCGCCTTCCTCGGAGATGATCCGGCGAATGAGCGACGCCACCTCGCAAGAACCGTCGATGGAAGAGATCCTGGCGTCGATCCGCCGGATCATCTCGGAAGAGGGCGACGGCAAACCGGCGGCCCCGCAGGCTCCCGCGGCCCCTGCCGCCGTGCCCGCCAGGGCCCAAACCCAAGCCCCGGCCCAGGACCGCCGCGCCGCACCGGCCGCCCCGCCGCGCCCCGCTGCGCCCCGGCCCGCCGCGCCGGCGCCGCGCGGATCCGACGACGACGTGCTGGAACTCTCCCCGGCCCCGCGCCCGGCGCAGGCCTATTCGCCGCTTGTTCCGCCGATAGCTCCGCCGCAACATCGTCCTCAGGCCGCGCAAGATCGCCGGCCGTCGCCGTCGACCGGCAGCGACGAGTTGATGTCGGAATCGGCTTCCAACGCCGCCTCGGCCGCTTTCGCCGCGCTTTCGGGCGCGGGCGCGGGCTTTGCGCCGGGCCTACCGCCGCTGCCCATGGGCGAGGGCGCCAGGACGCTGGAGGAAATGGTGCGCGATACGCTGCGCCCGCTCTTGAAAGCCTGGCTCGACCAGAACCTGCCGCCGCTCGTCGAGCGGATGGTGCGGATCGAAATCGAGCGTTTGTCGCGCCGGAGTTGATGTCAAGCGGCGCATCGCAATCGACGCCGGCCGCCGCCGACGCCGGCTATTTGGCGCATATCGAACGGATCAGGGCCGAGATTCTCAGTCCCACCGTGCGCGCGGGCTTCGATCATTGGGTTAGTCTGCTGCGCGGCCGGTGCTTTCCCATGCGCCGCGAGATCGCCCCCACCGCGATCGCGCGCCAATTGCTGCACGTCTCGCTGATCGACGTGCGCAACATGGGGGCGCCGTTCACCGCCCGGCTAGTGGGCGAATACGTGCGCAAGCGCCAGGGCATCGGGCCCGGCACGCGCATCGCCGAGCAGGTGGGAGTCGAGCAGGCGCGCGACCGCGTGATGGCCCGCCTGACCATGTGCGTGGAGCAGCGCCGGCCGATCCGCGGCCTCTATCTGTATCGCCCGTTGGACAAGCCGCGCGTCCGCCTTTGGGTGGAAGCCGCGGCCTGCCCGCTGTCGGACGACGGCGAGACGATCGATTGCATCGTCACCTTCGGCGCCGACCACGATTTCAAGCCGCCGCCCGGCGCCAGGGAATGGCCGTAAGCGCGGCTTGATTTACCGCGCTCGCCCGCTATCTTCCGCCATCCGATACGGCGGCGGAACCGATGCTGGAAAAAACCTACCAACCGGCCGAAATCGAGGCCAGGCACTACCGGGCGTGGGAGGAGGCGGGCGCGTTCGCCAGCGACGCGGCCTCGAACCGCCCGCCCTATTGCATCATCATGCCGCCGCCCAACGTGACAGGCAGCCTGCATATCGGCCACGCGCTGACCTTCACGTTGCAGGACATGCTGATCCGCTATTGGCGCATGAAGGGCCGCGACGCGCTGTGGCAGCCCGGCACCGACCACGCCGGCATCGCCACGCAAATGGTCGTCGAGCGCCAATTGGCGGAACAGGGCGTCACGCGCCAGCAACTCGGCCGCGCGGATTTCGTCAAGAAAGTCTGGGCGTGGAAGGCGGAATCGGGCGGCACGATCACGCGCCAGCTTCGCCGCCTCGGCGCCTCGGCGGACTGGCCGCGCGAGCGCTTCACGCTGGACGAAGGCGTCAGCGCCGCGGTGCGCAAGGTGTTCGTCGATTTGTACCGGCAGAAGCTCCTATACAAGGACAAGCGGCTGGTGAACTGGGACCCGAAGCTCCACACCGCGATCTCGGACCTCGAGGTCGAGCAGCGCGAGATCAAGGGACAGCTCTGGCATTTCAAATACCCGGTCGAGGGCATGGCCGACCGGTTCATCGCCGTGGCCACCACGCGGCCCGAGACCATGCTGGGCGACACCGCCGTGGCGGTCCACCCCGACGACGAACGCTACAAGGACTTGGTGGGCAGGAACGCGATCCTGCCGATCGTCGGCCGCAAGCTAAGGATCGTCGCCGACGAATACGCCGACCCCGAAACCGGCTCGGGCGCGGTCAAGATCACGCCGGCGCACGACTTCAACGACTTCGAGGTGGGCCGACGGCACAAGCTCGAGATGGTCAACATCTTCGACCGGGACGCGAAGCTCAACGACAACGCGCCGGCGGAGTACCGGGGCCTCGACCGCTACGCCGCGCGCAATAAAGTGGTTGCGGCGCTGGCGGAGCGGGGGCTGGTCGAGAAGATCGAGCCGCACGCGCATACCGTGCCGCACGGCGACCGCTCGGGCGTGGCGATCGAGCCGTGGCTGACCGACCAATGGTACGTCGACGCCGCCGCGCTGGCGAGGCCCGCGATCGAGGCGGTGGAGCAGGGACGCACGCGTTTCTATCCCGAACGCTGGGACAAAACCTATTACGACTGGATGCGCAAGATCCAGCCATGGTGCGTGTCGCGGCAGTTGTGGTGGGGCCACCAGATACCGGCCTGGTACGGGCCGGACGGAGCCGTGTTCGTCGAGCTCGACGAAGCCGCCGCCAAGGCCGCCGCCAAAGCGCATTACCGCAAGGACACGGCGCTGACGCGCGATCCCGACGTGCTGGATACCTGGTTCTCCTCCGCCCTGTGGCCGTTCTCGACCCTGGGCTGGCCCGACAAGACGCCCGAGCTTCGGCGCTACTACCCCGGCGACGTGCTGGTGACCGGCTTCGACATCATCTTCTTCTGGGTCGCGCGCATGATGATGATGGGCATCCACTTCATGGGCGAGGTTCCGTTCCGGCACGTCCACATCCACGGCCTAGTGCGCGACGAGCGCGGCCAGAAGATGTCGAAGTCCAAGGGCAATATCGTCGATCCCCTGGAGGTGATCGAGCGGTACGGCTGCGACGCGCTGCGCTTCACCTTCGCCCAGGCCTCGACGCCGGGGCCGGTGGTGCGGCTAGCCGCCAGCCGGGTCGAGGGCAACCGCAACTTCGCCACCTAGCTGTGGAACGCCGGGCGCTTCGCCCAGATGAACGGCTGCGCGCCGGTCCAGGGCTTCGACCCGGCCAAGAACAGGAACGTGGTCAATCGCTGGATCGTCGGCGAAACGGTGGCCATGACCCGCCGCGTGTCGCGCGAGATCGAGGCCTATCGCTTCGACGAAGCGGCCGCGGCGCTCTATCAGTTCGTCTGGGGCACGTTCTGCGACTGGTATCTGGAGTTCGCCAAGCCGGCCTTGAGCGGCAAGGGCGCGACCGAGACCCGCGCCACCACGGCCTGGGTGATCCGCCGCATCCTCGCGGCGCTGCATCCCGTCATGCCGTTCGTGACCGAAGAGCTTGCCGGAAATTTCAAGCTGCCGGGCGATGCGCCGCTGATCCGCGCGCCTTGGCCCGAGGATCCCGACGCGCTGATCGATCCCGAGGCGGCAGCGGAGATGAACGGGGTGGTGAAGCTGATCGCCGCCGTGCGCTCGATCCGCTCGCAATACAACGTCGAGCCCGGCAAGCCGCTTGCCGCCTCGCTCGCCCACGCCTCGCCCGCGACCGCCGGGCGCGTGGCGGCGCATCGCGAGCTGATCCTGCGCCTGGCGCGGCTGGAGCGGATCGACGTGGCCGGCAAGCCCGCCGGCCAGGGGACCAACCAGGGCGCGATCGAACCCGTGATCGACGAAGCCACGCTCGCCGTCCAGATCGCCGAAGCCATCGACAAAGAGGCCGAGCTGAAGCGCCTGGGCAAGGACCTGGACAAGGTCGCGGCCGAGATCGCGAAGGCCAGGGCCAAGCTCGGCAACGACGGATTCCTCGGCAAGGCACCGCCCGAGGTGATCGAGGAAATCCGCGAGCGCCTGGCCGAGGCCGAGACCGCTTCGGCGCGGCTCAGCGAGGCGCGCGACCGGCTTGTCGCGCTTTGAGGGACGGCGCTGCGACGGCTATCCGGCATCAAGACTCCGCGACCGGCGCTTCTTTCCCGCGCCTTGCGGGCCTATAGTCCCGCGGTTACCGGCCGCAGGGGGCGATTGGGTGAAACGCCGGCAGTTCCTTGCCAAAGCCGCGGCGGGCGCTGCGGCGGGTTCCGTCGGTTCGGCGTCGCTGGCGGCGCCCGCCCTGGCGCAGGCGCGGTTCGAATGGAAGATGGTCACGGCCTGGCCGCGCAACGCGCCGGGAGTGGGCATCAACGCGCAGCGCCTGGCCGACCGCATCACGGGCTTGAGCGAAGGCCGCTTGACCGTGAAGCTGTTCCCGGCCGGCGAGCTGGCGCCGTCGTTCGGCGGGTTCGACGCCGTCGCCTCGGGCCGCGCCGAGCTGTCGCACGGCGCTTCCTATTTCTGGCAGCACAAG
>JBQTIS010000218.1:0-6625 GCA_052387895.1 Rhodospirillales bacterium
TGGTGAAGAGCCAGGAGGAGGCGGCCAAACGCGCGGCGGCGGAAGAGGCGGCGGCGCGGCCCAGGCTGCTGTCGCCACTGCGCCTTGCCGGCGCGACGGGCACGGCGTTCGCGTTGATCGCCTCGAACGCGATTCCCGGCGCGTTTTTCATCGAGCCGGGCGCGACCTACTGGTTCTTCAGGATCGCCGCCGCCGCGCAAGCCTGGGTCGTGCTCAACGTCTTTGTGGGCCCGGCGCTGGCGCTGAAGCTGTGGATTCCCCGATTTTCCATGCGGCTGTTCTGGAAGACCGTCGGCGCCGTGTTAGGCACGTTCCTGGCCCTGGCCGTGCTGACGGTCGGCCTGCAACTCACGTTCATGTCCTTCGTTCCGCCCAACCCCGAGCGCGGCGTCGACATGCTGGTGTGGATGGGCACCATCGAGATCCCCGTCACGTTCGCGTCGGGCGCGGTGCTGGGATACCTGCTCGCCCGGGCGTTGCGCGGATGGTTCCCCGAAGCCGGCGGGCCGGGGTTCGTGCGCCGGATGGTGCTGATCTGGATCGCGGCGGGCATGGGCTACGCCGTCGCCAACTACGTGCTGATCTCGATCGGCGAAGCCGCCGCCGCGCGCTCGGCGGGCGTCGACTTCTCGCTCAGCGCCCGCGAGAACATGCGGATGTGGACCGACACCGTGGCGTTCGGCCTGTGCTGGGCTTTGGGGCTGTTCCTGACCTTCCGGTTCGCCGCGCGCGCGCCCGCCGCCGCGAGCCGAGGCTAATCGAGCCGCCGATCCGCGGCGTGCTGGCGCAGCGCCCGTGCATAACGCGGCATCAACGCCGGCATGAGGGACTGACCCTCGGGAGGTCGGTCGAGGCCGAATACGGTCTTGGGGAAGTCGAGCGGCTTCTGGATCCTCCAGATTTCCTCGTGCGCGCCGGGCGGCAGGATTTTCGCCGGGTCGCCCACCGCCACCCAGCCGATCGGCACGGTGGCGCCGGGCTCGACGCGCGTTTTCAGGTGCACCACGGCGTTGATCCTGACCTCGGCGCGCTCGCCGACCACCGCCTTGTTGAACACGGTCGAACCGGCGGCCAGGAACGCGTTCGCGCCGACCGCGCAGCCCGTCAGATACGCGCGCGGGCCCACCAGCACGTTGTCGCCCAGGGTCAGCGGCGCATCGGGCGCGCCGCGCAGCACCGCGTTCTCCATGACCACGCAGTTGCGGCCGAGGCGGATCGGCCCGCCCTCGGCGGTCAGCACCGCGCCGAACAGCACGCAGCTGCCCTCGCCGATCTCGACGTCGCCCGAGACCACGGCGTTGGGCGCGATATGGACGTCCTTGCCCAGGCGCGGCCGCGCGCCGCGATGCTCCAACTGCATGTGCGAGCCTCCGTCGATGCGAAACTGAAGAACCCAAGCGGGCGAGACTAGTTCTGTTCCAGCTCGCTGTCCCAGTACAGGAAGTCGCGCCAGCTCTGGTGCAAATAATTGGGCGGGTATGCCCGCCCGTTTTCCTGCAGCTCGAAGCTGGTGGGCTGGAACGGATGGGTGCGCGGGTACATGCCGCATTCGCTGGGAATGCGGCTGCCCTTGGACAGGTTGCAGGTGCCGCAGGCCGTGACCACGTTGGTCCACATCGTGCGCCCGCCGCGCGAACGCGGCACGATATGGTCGAAGGTCAGATCGTTGGCGACGTATTTCTCGCCGCAATACTGGCAGGTGAAGCGGTCGCGCAGGAACACGTTGAATCGCGTGAAGGCCGGCCGGCGAGCGGTGGGAATGTATTCCTTCAGCGCGATGACCGAGGGCAGGCGCATCTCGAAGCTCGGGCTGCGCACCACGCGGTCGTATTCCGAGACGATGCTGACGCGGTCCAGGAATACGGCCTTGACCGATTCCTGCCAGGACCACAGCGACAGGGGAAAATAGCTGAGCGGCCGGAAATCGGCGTTCAGCACCAAAGCCGGGCAACTCTCGACCGAAACAGACACGACCCCGATCCGCCTCCTGGTTTCAGGCGCCCGCTCCTGGCGCCCTCTCAGCCCCGATCAATTGATAGCCGACCGGGCGGAGAATCACAATATCTGGTGTTTTACAGTTCCTTGAACCCCTTGCGGACAGAGGCGCTGGCGTCGTTGGACGATCGACTGCTCCGATCGCGCTTCGATGAGCGCGAATGGATCAGCGTCCGCGCGGGCGCATGGAAGCGGCCTTGGCGACGATGCGGTTGGTCTCGGGCCACATGCCCAGGCTCCCGACCTTGGCCGGGTCGTGCCAGCCCACGTCGATGGCGTCGTCGCCGGCCCTGGGCTCGCCGCTCAGCCATTCCGCCAGCACCTCCACCAGCGTGTAGTGGAAGCGCGTGCGGCCCTTGTCGTCGGGAGTGATGGCGTCGACGATGTCGACGATGGCGATGGGCTCGATCTCGACCGCGCATTCCTCCAGCGCCTCGCGCTTGGCGCACTGGAACACCGTCTCGCCCAGTTCCTGCAGGCCGCCGGGCAGGCTCCACTGGCCGGTGCGCGGCGGCTTGGCGCGGCGGATCAGCAGCACCCGGTCCCCGCGGAAAATCGCGACCCCCACGCCGACCAGCGGATGCTTTGGATATTCGCGGCTCACGCGCTCCCTATCCGCCCGGCTGTCGGCGCGTCACGCCATGTACTGGCCGCCATTGGCGGTCAGGGTGGAGCCGGTGATGAACCCGGCATTGTCAGCCGCCAGGAACGCCACGCAGCGCGCGATCTCGTCGGCCTCGCCCAGGCGGCCGACCGGGATCATCGCAACGATCTTCTTCAAGACGTCCTCGGGCACCGCGCGCACCATCTCGGTCGCAATGTAGCCGGGCGTGATGGCGTTGACGGTGACGCCCTTGTTGGCGTTTTCCTGCGCCAGCGCCTTGGTGAAGCCGATCAAGCCGGCCTTGGCCGCGGAATAGTTGGTCTGGCCGATCTGGCCCTTCTGGCCGTTGATCGACGAAATGTTGACGATGCGCCCGAAGCCGCGCTCGCGCATGCCTTCGATCACGCAGCGCGACATGTTGAAGGCCGAAGTCAAATTGGTCTCGATCACCGCGTGCCACTGCTCGGGCGTCATGCGGTGCATCATGCCGTCCCTGGTTATGCCGGCGTTGTTCACCAGCACGTCGACAGGTCCCAGTTCGGCCTGCACCTTCGCGACGCCCGTCTTGCAATCGTCGAACTTGGCGACGTTCCATTTGTAGACGGCGATGCCGGTTTCCTTCTTGAACTTTTCCGCCGCCGCGTCGTTGCCGTGATAGGTGGCGGCCACCCTGTAGCCCGCCGCCTTCAGTCCCTTCGAGATCGCCTCGCCGATGCCCCGGCTTCCGCCGGTGACCACCGCCACCCGCGCCATGTCGTTCCTCCCACGTTCATTGATTTATTTGCGTTCATTTATTTTTTGGGGCCGGGCCGTTCGCCGCCCGGCCCCGCCGTTCCGTTACGGGCGCTCCACGCACATGGCGATGCCCATGCCGCCGCCGATGCACAAGGTGGCCAGGCCTTTCTTCGCGCCGCTGCGCTGCATGCCGTAAAGCAGCGTGACCAGCACCCGCGCGCCCGACGCGCCGATGGGATGGCCCAGCGCGATCGCCCCGCCGCTGACGTTCACCTTCTTGGCGTCCCAGCCCATGTCCTTGTTTACCGCGCAGGCCTGCGCCGCGAACGCCTCGTTGGCCTCGATCAGGTCGAGGTCGCCCACCGACCAGCCCGCTTTCTTCAGCGCCGCGCGGCTGGCGGGGATGGGACCGGAGCCCATGATCGCCGGATCCACGCCGGCGGTCGCCCACGACACGATGCGCGCCAAGGGCTTGATGCCGCGCTTGGCCGCTTCCGCGCCGGTCATCAGCACCAGGGCCGCCGCGCCGTCGTTGATGCCAGAGGCGCTGCCCGCGGTGACGGTGCCGTCCTTGGCAAATGCGGGGCGCATCTTCGACAGGGTTTCGACCGTGGTGCCGTGGCGCGGATGCTCGTCCGTGTCGATCACCTTGTCGCCCTTGCGGTCCTTGATCGTCACGCCGACGATCTCGGCCTTGAAATTGCCCGCCTTCTGCGCGGCCTCGGCTTTCTGCTGCGAGGCCGCCGCGAACTGGTCCTGCTGCTCGCGCGTGATCTGCCATTTCTGCGCCACGTTCTCGGCGGTGTTGCCCATGTGGTAGCCGTTGAAGGCGTCCCACAGCCCGTCCTTGATCATGGTGTCGACCATCTCGGCCGGGCCCATCTTCACGCCGTTGCGCAAGTGAACGCAGTGCGGAGCCTGGCTCATGCTCTCTTGCCCGCCGGCGACGACGATACCGCAATCGCCGGTCTTGATCGCTTGGTAGCCCAGCGCGACCGTGCGCAGGCCCGAGCCGCAGAGCTGGTTGATCTGGTAGGCGGTCTTCTCGACGGGGATGCCGGCGCCGATCGCGGCTTGGCGCGCCGGGTTCTGGCCCGCGCCCGCGATCAGGATCTGGCCCATGATGACTTCGTCGATTTCCCTCGCCTCGACCTTGGCGCGCTTCATCGCCTCGACGATGGCGGCGGAGCCCAGGGTCGACGCCGACACCGAGCTCAAGCCGCCGTTGAACGCGCCGATGGCGGTGCGCGCCGCGCCGGCGATGACGATATCGGTCATTTCCAATCTCCTTGCGGAATAGGTTGCCCCAAAAGCCGTCGCAGTCTTCCCCGCGCGTTCCAATTCATACCGGCGCTTCCTTGCCCCGTCCAGCGCGCCGGCCCTGGGATTGCGGGCCCAACGATTTCAGGAACTCGGTCACCGGCCGCCAGGCGGATTGCGGCGCGCTTTCGGCCACCACCATGCCGATATGTCCCAGCGGCGGCGAGATCGCGACCGCGCCGGGCATCGCCGGCAGCAGCGCCGCAGCCGAGGCCGGCGGCACGATGCGGTCGCGCGCGGGCACCAGGATCAGCGTCGGCAGCCCGATGCGCGCGGGATCGACCGGCCTGCCCGCCACGCGCCAGGCGCCGCGCGCCGGCAGGTTTTCGCCGTACCAACCCTGCATGCATTCCTTCGCCACCGGCCCCGCCAGCGGAATGCCGTCGTTCAGCCAGTCTTCCAGCGCCACGAAGGCGCGGGCCTTTTCCGACCCCGGCTCGAGCGCCGCGAATTGCCGGAATTTGCGCACGACCAGGAACGGATCGAGCGTGAAGAACATCATCTGCAGCGCGTCGACCGGCAACTCGCCCAGCGTCTCGAGCCACGCGGCCATCGTGGGCGCCATCGCCGGCATGATCTGGTCGTAGCGGTATCGCTGGCCAGCATGGAAGTCCCAGGGCGTGGCGAGCAACGCCAGTCCCACGATGTCGCGCCGTCGGCGCTCCGCCAATGCCAGGGCCAGGTTTCCGCCCATGCAGTAGCCCAGCACCGCGGGCTTGCGCTTGGCGAGCTTCGCCGCCTCGTCGAGCGCGTCTTCCAGCCGCCCGGCTATGTAGTCGCTCAAGCTGAAGCGCCGTTCCTGGTCGCCCGGACGGTCCCAGTCCACCAGGAGCGGCCGCAAGCCCCGCGCGGCCAGATGCCGCGCCAGGCTGCGCTCGCGCGACAGGTCGAGGATGTAAGCGCGGTTGATGAGGGAAGGCACCATCAGCACCGGCAGCCCGTCCTCGGGCCCGCCGTAATCGATCAGGCGCGTGGTGCCCTGGCGCCAGACCACGGGCGGGTCGCTCAGATCTCGGCGATAGGGATGGCGGCGATAGGCCTGGATGCCGGCGGCAAGCTGGTCGAGAAGGCGCCTCGCCTCGTCGCTAAGGGCGCCGGCGAACTTTAGCGGGTCGGCCCGCTTCAGCTCTTGGATCAGCGCTTCCGCGTCGGCGCGCAATTCCGGCTTCAAGGGAAGCAAGCCTTGCTTCAATAAGCCCAAGCCGGCGGATGAGCTCAGACACGCCCAGGCCGCGGTCATCAGGTGCAGCGGCAACGGCCGCGGCCCCAGCCTGCGCGGGGGCGTCGTGTCCGTTGCTCTGGGGCGCATCGTGTCCATTCGGTTTGGTCGATCCGTTGGGGACTGCTTCGGCGGTTCCCTGCGGCGGAGTATAGGCCTGCGGCGCGCCAAAGCCCTGGGGCTGGAAACCCTGCGCGAAACCCGGCATCGCCGACACGCCCGCGGCGAAAGCACCCGCCATCAGCCGCGACATGCTCGCCAGCAACTCCGGATCGGCCGCCATGGCCGCCAGCTGGTCCTGCCACAAATCCATGTAGCGCTTGGCCAACTGGTCGAGCCCAGGCACGCCCGCGCCTGGCGCGTCCTTGTCCGAAGGCTGCGACATGGGAAAAGTATAGGGCGGCGGCGGCGGCTTTGCTAGCAGGTGCAACATAAAGCCGCCGCATTGCACATATTGTATTGGGAGATTGCCGCTGGCCCGCCCCAAACCATTGGCGCAGAGGGAAGATATGGAAATCTACCTACCCATCGCCGAGATGGCGATGTACTGGATCGTGCCCATCCTGATCGGCGCGTTGGTGGGTGGACTGTCCGGGCTGTTCGGCGTCGGCGGCGGGTTCATCATGAACCCGCTTCTCATCATGCTGGGCGTGCCGCCCGCCGTCGCGGTGTACACCCGCGCGTTGCAGATAGTCGCCGCCGCGGTGTAGGCGCGATAGCGCATTGGCGGCGCGGCACGGTCGATTTGGCCA
>JBQTIS010000219.1:0-1913 GCA_052387895.1 Rhodospirillales bacterium
AGCGCGTTGGTGCTTCGGGCCGGCGGACTCGGCGTGCCGGGCTTCGTGGCGCTGGCCAGCAACGCAGATTGGCGCTGGGGCGCGGCCGGCGAGGTTTCGCCGTGGTTCCCGACCTTCCGCCTGTTCCGCCAGCGCCGGCCCGGCGACTGGGAGGAATTGTTCCAGCGCATGGCCATGGCGCTGGCCGCGCGCGCCTCGGGTCAGGCCGAGGCCGCGCCAGGGAAACCGGCGGTCGCCGCCGCCAAACCGAAACACGTGGCCAAGCGGCCGGCGCGCAAATCGGCGGCGAAGCCCGGGACCGAGGCCGCCGAACCCAAGCCCGCGTCCGCCGTGCCCGCGCCGCCGCCCGTGCCGCCGCCCGTGCCGCCCAAGCCGTTGCATATACCGGGAATTATACCCGATGCGAAGCCGCCCGCCGCGCCCGAGCCGGGCAAGTCCTGGCCCGCGGCCGACCGCCGCGCGAGCTACGTCGCGGTCCGGGCGCCGGAGTCTTCCGGCGCGCCGGGCATGGATCGCCGCGCGAGCTATGCGCCGGTTTCGGAACCACCCCGGCAGCCGACTCCCGCGTCCGCTCCGCCGCCCGCTCCGGAACCGGCGCCGCCGCCCGCGAGCGAACCCGAACCGATGCCGGAGCTGCCGGCGCAGCTCAAGGCGATTCTCGACGAGCTGACGCGGCGCGGCGGCCACCAGGCGGCGATGCGCCGATTCCTCGACCGGCACCTCAAGCCGCGCGAGGTGGTGATCGTCGTCGGCGTGGGCGACGGGCTGGTCCCGCTGGCCGCGGCCGCGCGCCACCCCGGCCGGGTCAACGTGATCGCGCTGGACGCCGACGCTTCGCGGCTGGAGGCGCTGCGCCAGGCCGCCGACAGCGCCGGGATGGCGCAGGCGATCGAGGCGCTCAGGGTCGCCGCCGGCGCGCGGCCGACGCCGGGCCGGTCCGACTCGCCGGCGGTGGCGACGCTGGACGGCGTGATGGAAGACCGGCCCGATATGCGCCGGCGGCAGATTTTCCTGTGCCTGGACAGCGACGGCCGCGAGCCCGAGATCGTCGCCGGGGCGCTCGAGCTGATCGCGCGCGGCCGGATCGCGGCGGTGCTGTGGCGGCGCTCGAAGGTCTACGACGAGGGCCCGGGAGCCAAGCGCCTGGAGCGGCTGCTGGAGGACCTAAGCGGCCTGGGCTTCCGCCATTGCCGGATCGCCGACGGCGACGAGGCGGCGGAATTGGCTCCCTATGACGGCAAGTCGCCGGCGACGGCGATCGCGAGCCTGCCGCGCAGCTTCGCGCTGCGCTAGCGGACCTTTACGGCCTCGAAGCGCCGCGCCGGCGCGGCGATCTGGTCCTGGGCCGCGATCAGCGCCAGCTCGCGCGTGCCGGCGCGCTTGGTCGCCTCGAACACGGCGAAGATGCGCGCGGCGGTGTCGGCGAGCGCCCTGGCCGGGTCGCGGGTTTCGAGCTAGCCGGCCAGGAACCGCGCCGCCGCCACGTCGCCCGCGCCGTTGGGCGCCGGGTCGAGCTTGAGCCTTGGGGTCGAGACCAGCCAGGCGCCCTCGGCCGTGTCGGCCAGCATCTCGATCGTGTCGGGGGCGGCGTCGGCGCGCAGCACGCTGGTGACCAGCGCGATGCGCGGCCCCAGCGCCCGGGCGGCGGCCGCCGCGTCGAGCGCGTGCGCCAGGGTTTCGCACGGCTTGCCGGTCAGATACTCCAGCTCGAACTGGTTGGGCGTGACGATGTCGGCGGCCTTGACCGCGCGGTCGCGCATGAACTTGGGGATGCCGGGCCGGACGAACACGCCGCGGCCCACGTCGCCGATCACCGGGTCGCAGCAGTAGCGCACGTCGGGATTGGCCTTGCGGATTTCGGCCACGGCGTCGAGGATCACCGTGCCGATGGCGGCGTCGCCCATGTAGCCGCT
>JBQTIS010000220.1:0-11426 GCA_052387895.1 Rhodospirillales bacterium
TCCGCCCGACCGTAATGTGGGTCGCGCGGCCGGATCTACGGCCGCGCCGGGCTCGCCGGCCGGCTTGCCGGAAGCGGCGCCGGCCTCGGCGATCACCGCGGCCGTCAGCTGCGCCTGGATGGCGTCGATCTCGTCCAGCAGCGAGCGGAAGGCGAGCTTGCTCCAGCGCCCGCCGGCCATCGCGGCCGAGGCCTGGACGCGCAGCCAGTCCAGGCCCAGCCGCGCGCCGATGGCGAAATAGACGCGCCCCACCTCGGCCACGTCGAGCTTCCCGGGCTCGGCGATGCGCACGAAGTCGAGCCCCGCCACGACCGGGTCGAGCGCGGCCGCTTTGACCGCCGCGTCCGGCGGCGCGCCCTTTTCGACCAGCGCTGCGGCGGCGCGCTCGCGCTCGGCCTTGCCCTCGTCCGACAGCAGCGCGTCCAGCCCCTTGGCGACGGCTGCCACGCCCGGCGCGAAGCGCTGGGCGGTCGCGGCCACCGCCGGCTGGCCCTGCACGGCGGAGAGCAGCCAGCGCGTCGCGCGCTCGGCCACCCGGCCGATAGCGGCGAACATGGCGTATTGCGCCGCCGACGGGGCCTTGCCGTCCAGCGCCTCGATCGACGCCCACAAAGCGTCCAGGCCCAGGATGCGGCAGGCCGCGAGATAGGCGCGGGCGACGTCGCTCGCGGGCCTTCCGGTGTCGGCCGCGATCTGCGCGGCGAAGGCCGAGCCCACGTGGTTGACCATCTGGTTGGTCACGACCGTGGCGATGATCTCGCGCCTGAGGCGGTGGCGGCCGATCTGCTGGTGATGCTTCTCCCGCAGCACTTTCGGGAAATAGCCCAGAAGTTCGCTTTCCAGCGCCGGATCGTCGGGCAGATCGGATTCCAGCAGCGCGTCGTACAGCGCCATCTTGGCGTAGGCCAGGAGCACCGCGAGCTCGGGCCGCGTCAGCCCCAGCCCCTGCGCCTGGCGCTGGGCCAGGGTCTCGTCGTCGGGCAGGAACTCGATGGCGCGGTCGAGCCGCCCCTGGCGCTCGAGCTCGCGCATCATCAGCCCGTGCTGGTCGATGCCGGCTTGCCCCTGCAGCTCGGCCACCGAAAGCGCCTGGCTCTGCTCGTAGTTGTCGCGCAGCACCAGTCGGCCGACCTCGTCGGTCATCGCCGCCAGGAGCAGGTCGCGCTGCTTCATGGTCATGTCGCCCTCGGCGCAGATGCCGCCGAGCAGAATCTTGATGTTGACCTCGTGGTCCGAGCAGTCGACGCCGGCCGAGTTGTCGACCGCGTCGGTATTGTTGCGCCCGCCCTTGAGCGCGTATTCGATCCGCCCGCGCTGCGTCATGCCCAGATTGGCGCCCTCGCCGATCGCCTTGGCGCGGAGCTGGGCGCCCTTGACGCGCAGCGCATCGCAGGCGCGGTCGCCGACCTCGGCGTTGGTCTCGCCCGCAGCCTTCACATAAGTGCCGATGCCGCCGAACCACAGCAGGTCCACCGGCGCGGTCAGGATCGCCTTGATCAGCTCGGCCGGTGTCATGCTGTCGCGCGCAAGGCCGAGGCGCTGCTTGACCTGCGGCGAAAGCTTGATCGATTTCAGGCCGCGCTCGTGAACCCCGCCGCCGGGCGAGATCAGCTTGTCGTCGTAATCGGCCCAGGACGAGCGCGGCAGGTCGAACAGGCGCTTGCGCTCGGCCCAGCTCCGGGCCGGGTCGGGGTCGGGGTCGAGGAAGATGTGGCGGTGGTCGAAGGCCGCGATCAGCTTGATGCGCTTCGACAGCAGCATGCCGTTGCCGAACACGTCGCCCGACATGTCGCCGACTCCCGCGACCGTGAAATCCTGCGCCTGGATGTCGCGCCCCAGCTCGCGGAAATGGCGCATGACCGATTCCCACGCGCCGCGCGCGGTGATGCCCATCTTCTTGTGATCGTAACCGGCCGACCCGCCCGAGGCGAAGGCGTCGTCGAGCCAGAACCCGTACTCGCGCGACACGGAATTGGCGATGTCGGAGAAGGTGGCGGTGCCCTTGTCGGCCGCGACCACGAGATAGGGGTCGTCGGCGTCGCGCCGTACCACGCGCGCGGGATGCCGGATGCCGCCGGGCTGGTGCGAATCGGTGACGTCGAGCAGCCCGCGCATCAGCGTCTTGTAGCACTCGATGCCCTCGGCGAGGAACGCTTCGCGCCCGCCTTCAAGCGGCGGTCGCTTGACCACGAAGCCGCCCTTTGATCCTACGGGTACAATAACGGCGTTTTTCACCATCTGCGCCTTCATCAGCCCCAGGACCTCGGTGCGGAAATCCTCGCGCCGGTCGGACCAGCGTATCCCGCCGCGCGCCACGCGCCCGCCGCGCAGATGAATCGCCTCCACGCGCGGCGAATAGACGAACACCTCGACCAGCGGACGGGGCAGGGGCAGCTCGTCGACCGCGCGGCTGTCGAGCTTCAGCGACAGGTAGGGCTTGGCTGCTCCGTCCGTCCCCGGTTGATAGTGGTTGGTGCGTTGCGTGGCGCCGATCAAGTTCAGGTACCGGCGCAGAATGCGGTCCTCGTCCAAATTGGTCACCGCGTCCAGCGCGTGCTCGATCTCGACCGCGATGCCGTTCTCCACCGTGGCGCGATTCCGGGCGTCGGGCAGGTCGGGATCGAAGCGCGCGGCGACCAGGTCGACCAGGCGCCGCGCGATTTGCGGGTGGTTCGCCATGGTCTGCACGATGTAGAACTGGCTGAAGGTGAAGGCGGCTTGGCGCAGGTACTTGGCGTAGGCGCGCAAGACCACGATGCCGCGCCAATCCAGACCCGCCAGCAGCGCTAGGCGGTTGAACCCGTCACTTTCCATCTCGCCGCGCCAGACCCGGGCGAACACGTCGTGGAACAGGCCGCGCACCGCGCCCAGCTCGATCTCGCCCACGGGCTCGTCGTTCGGCTTGCGCATGGCGCTGAGCGCGAAATCGTGGATCCAGATCGCTTCGCCCTTTTCGCCGACCGCGCCGGGCGATGATCCGCCCGGCCCATTGGAAAGTCGCGCGGCCGGATCGATGGCCGCGCCGGCGGAAACGACCGCGAACGGCATTTCGCTGATCGCGCGCACGCCCATGTGCTCCAGCACCGGCAGCACGTCCGAAAGCGCCAGCGGGGCGCCGCGGTGGAAAATCTTGAAGCCGAGTTCCTCGGTCGCGGCCTCGACCGGACGGTAGAGCGTCAGCGCCAAGTCGCCGGTCGCGCGCGCGCGCTCCAGCAGCTTGATGTCATCCACCGCCATGGCCGCCACGTAGCGCTCGCGATAGGCGGCGGGAAAGGCCGCTTCGTAGCGCTGGAACAGGGCCAAGCCCTCGTCGGCGCCCATGCCGTCGCTCAAGGCCGCGCGCAGGCGGTCGGCCCAGGTGCGGCCGGCCTCGATCAGGCGCTGCTCCAACTCCGCCACGTCGACCGGCGGCATCTCGCCGCGCTTGGTTCGCACGATGACGTGCAGCCGCGCCAGCGGCTCGTCCGTCTTGTGCGTGTAGAACACCGAGATGGTGCCGTCGAAGGCCTTGGCGACGATGTCCAGCATGCGTACGCGAAGATCGGTGTTCAGCCGGTCGCGCGGCACGTAAATCAGGCACGAGACAAAACGCTCCAGCGCGTCCTTGCGCACGAACAGCGCGATGCGCTGGCGCTCCTGCAAGTGCAGCACCCCCAGCGCGATGTCCTTGAGCTCGCCCTCGGCGATCTGGAACAGCTCGTCGCGCGGATAGGTCTCGAGGATATGCGCCAGCGCCTTGCCGTCGTGGCTTTGCGGCGCGAAGCCGGCGCGGCGCTGCCCCGCTTCGACCTTGAGCCGCAGCAGCGGTATCGAGCGCGGGCTGAGGCTGTAGACGATCGAGGTGAACAGGCCGACGAAGCGCCATTCGCCCACCACCCGGCCCTTGGCGTCGAACCGCTTGATGCCGACCGTGTCCATGTGCACGGGGCGGTGCACGGTCGAGCGGCGGTTGGTCTTGGTGATGGTCAGAAGCTCGGGCGCCAGCACGTGGCGCACGATGTCCTCGCCCAACAGGCCGAAACGGCGGCGGTCATGGAATACGCGGCGCTCGGGATCGCTGAGGATGCCGAGGCCGCTGCCCTCGACCACCTCCAGCCTTCGCTCGGGGCCTTCGCCTGCGATGCGATACTCGCGGAAGCCGAGATAGGTGTAATGGTCGTCGTCCATCCAGGAAAGGAACCGGCCGGCCTCGCCGATCTCGTCCTTGGGCACGGGCGGCGGCGACTTGCCGAAGCCCGCCAGGATGTCCTTCAATCGCGCGCGCATGGCGCGCCAGTCCGTCACCGCCGCGCGCACGTCGCCCAAGATGCGCTCGAGCTCCTTGGCGATGCGCGCCAGCTCGTCGGCCGTGCGGCGGCCCTCGATCTCCACGCGCATCAGCGATTCGGAATTAGCCTTGCCGCCGCCGGGCGAATCATCGCCCTGCGCGACCGGCTTGGCGGCCGCG
Source organism: Rhodospirillales bacterium (assembly GCA_052387895.1). GTDB lineage: Bacteria > Pseudomonadota > Alphaproteobacteria > JAEULC01 > JAEULC01 > JAEULC01. The sequence goes on from JBQTIS010000220.1 coordinate 4,448, forward strand.
CCGTCCATCGCCGCCAGTTTGCCGGCGGCGTCGCGTTCGACGCCGAACACGGGATGGATCACCAGGCGCACGGTCAGGCCCTGGCGGTTGAGCTCGGCGGTCACCGAGTCGACCAGGAACGGCATGTCGTCGTTGACGATCTCGACCACGGTGTGGTCCGAGCGCCAGCCGTGCTCGGCCAGCGTGGGGTTGTAGGCCCTGAGCTTGGCCGCGCCGGCTTTACGCGTCTGCGCGAACTGCCACAGCGCCATCGCCGCGCCATAGACGTCCTCAAGCGCGCGGTGGATCAGGTCGGCGGGCGGAACGTTGGCGTAGAGGCGTTGGACGAACGCCGCCACGCTCGCGGCGGCGGCGGATTTCGACCCGGCCATCTTGTCGCGCGCCATGGCCTGCACGCGCTCGACAAGCTCGGCCTTCAGCTGCTCGGCTTTGACGCTCATCCCCTCGGCATTCCCCCGGGTCTTGCCTTGTTTTCCCTGCCCTTCAGCCAACCCTAGCCGATGGCGCGCGGCGATTCCAATCCGGCGCCGGCCCGGGCCGCCAAAGGGGCCGCGACGGTTCACAACACCCGGGCTTTGCCTTAATCCAGGGCCTTGCCTTAAGATCGCGCCTTGCCCGCTCGCGGCCTGAATGCACCCGTAGCTCAGCTGGATAGAGCGCTGCCCTCCGAAGGCAGAGGTCACAGGTTCGAATCCTGTCGGGTGCGCCAAAAATTCGAATGCTTGTCGCAACGCCTCGGTAGCCGCAAGCGATTATGCAAGCGCGGCGCGACGACGCGTTCGCGCTCTCGCGTCGTCACGGACGAGGCGCCGGCAAGCGCGAGCAGCGACGCAAACGTGTCGTCGACAAGCGCCGCCGCCAACGGCACGGGCGCGTCTTTGGCCGCCTCGCCGATGCGGTCAGCCTGGGTGGGGGTCAACCGTGCCGGCGGAAGCCCATTTCGGCGCATAGACCCATGCCACCGCGGCCAACCCCGCGGACAGCGCCAAGGGGCGTATCGCGAAGGATGAATGTAAAATTGTCCAATTGAGAAATGCCAGATTCCAAGCGAATGGGACCATCGCTGCGCCGACAATAGCCAGAAGTTCGAGCGGCCAGTTTTGGAAACGGCGACCACGCGCGGCAAAGTACGTCAACAATAGCAGCACCGGGACTGGCAGAATGACGACCGCCGCACCGAGAACGTGAGATCCCCACCCGATCACGAACGCCGAATAGACCATCATGATGCCGGCAAAGACGACACGAGAGGCATAATTCGCGTCGAGCCACGATAGACTTAGCCCAACCTCAACGAGCTTGTGCTTCATGCGGTCCGGCAGCTCTTCGGTCACGCCGCCTATGGTACGCTGATCAAGCCATATTAAAAATTCGGCCAAAGCGTCGGGCCCCCAGATGGCCCAGACGACAAGCTGTTTGCACGCCAAGCAGACGATGATTGCCGCGATAAATGCCGCGAGAGCAAGAGCGAGCCGGCGGATGAAAGCCGTCCTATCCTGCGCCTCGCCAAGAACCACAAGCACGATCAAGACCGACAGCGCCATGGGGATGCCGCTGGTTAGACGGTCAAAAATAGCGATAACGGTCCCGAACAAGGACGCCGAGACGAACAATCGGACCTCTGAAATTCGCGCAAGCGGCTGAAATAGCGCGAACAGGATGAATCCGATAACCACTATGTCTACTGGCGCGAAAGCGAATTGCCTGCCGAAAAGCGGCAACGCATAAAAGAAAACAAGCGACAGGCCGACAAACAAAAACGCGACGGCCCGGCGGCGCTCGGAGGGCAACTTCGAACGAAGGCGGAATAGCGCCGCAAGGATCAGCCAGGCGAGCAATGCGTAGCAGGCGCCAAGAAGTGATGCAGTGGCGTTCTTGAACGACAGCACGCTTAGAAGCAATGCCGCTATCGTAACAGTCCCGTGGATATATCGGTGATAGTAGAGCATCTCTGGAAAAGAACCGCCGCCATCGCCAAGGATCTTCAATGCATGGAGCATGGCCGCGAGGTCGTTACAATGGGGATGTGCGGGGAATCCCTCGCGGTTGTCGGGCTCTAAACGAGAATGACCGGCCGGCACCCTTGGAGAAATGGCCGCTTTCAGCCGCGACTCGCGTGGCGCAACCAGCATGACGAGAGTCAGGCAATCGTCGCCTTGGTGCGGATAAAAAACCTTGCTCGGCGCGAGTAGCGGACGATGGGTCGAATCGAGCACTCCGCTTCGCGCCGCTTCATAGGCGACTTCGCGATAGCGAGTTTGATCGACGCCCATCAAGGCAAAGGCGGCCGCAAACCAAACGGCCATCCCGGACAGCGGAACCAATACCGCTAAGGCAATTAAGGTTGCGCAAGATGAAACCTGTGTTCGCGGGTGGGCCATACGCTGCAATTCTGCGCCGCCTGTATTCGTCTTCGCCAAGCTAAATATCTCGGATTTTCAGCTCTTCACCGAAGTTCGGCTCTCGGCTTTCCGCGCACATCGATTTGAACCTGCATTCCCCAAATAAACCCTGGAACGGCGTAGACGATAGCGGATCGTGGGATTCCCCGGAAGCCGTGGGCGGGCCGCGCCTCGCTCCCGGGGTCCCGGTATCTCGGGGGGTGGTCCAAACGACGGTTGATCCGCCGATTTGGGCCTTTTTCTCGTCGTTTCGACAGATTCCTCCTGCCGCGATGCGCTCCATCCGTCCTTGCCCGACGCGCCGGCCCGGGCCGCCAAAGGGGCCGCGACGGTCCACAAGACCAGGGCTTTGCCTTAAGCCAAGGCTTTGCCTTAAGATCGCGCCTTGCCCGCTTGCGGCCCAATGGCACCCGTAGCTCAGCTGGATAGAGCGCTGCCCTCCGAAGGCAGAGGTCACAGGTTCGAATCCTGTCGGGTGCGCCAGCCCTTCGGAAGCCGCCGTCTCATGAATCGAGCGATTGAAACAAGAAGTCTTTTTCACGCGCCTCGGGCCGTGCGCGCCGACAGCCGCCCGGCATGACCGGGCGCGATCCGCGGCGCGCCAACGCTTCCGCGCGCATGGCCTGGGGCGGCAAGGCGGTCTACGGCGCCAGGCTCGGCATCCTGATGCTGGAAGCGCGCTTCCCGCGCATTCCCGGCGACATGGGCAACGCGCTGACCTGGCCATTCCCCGTGCTCTACCGGGTGGTGCGCGGCGCGTCGCCAGCACGCGTCGTCAAGAACCGGGCCGAGGGCCTGCGCGACGCCTTCATCGCCGCGGCGAAGGAGCTGGTTGCCGACGGCGCCGACGGCATCGCCACAAATTGCGGGTTCCTGTCGCTGCTCCAGCGCGACATCGCCGCGGCGGTGGGCGTGCCGGTGGCGACGTCCTCGCTGATGCAGGTGCCGCTGATCGAACGCCTGCTGCCCAGAGGCAAGCGCGCGGGAATCATCACCGTGTCGCGCCCGTCTTTGACGCAAGAGCACCTCAGGGCGGCGGGCACGCCGGAGGACGCGCCGGTGGTCGGCACCGAGGACGGCGAGGAGCTCACCCGCGTGCTGCTGAACGACGAGCCCGCGCTCGACGCCGAAGCCGCCGAACGCGATCTGCTCGGCGCGGGCGAGGCGCTGATCGCGCGCCACCCCGAGGTTGGCGCCGTGGTGCTGGAATGCACCAACATGATTCCCTACGCGCGCTCGCTCGCCGACCGGCTCAAGCTGCCGGTCCACGATATGTACGGGTTCTGCTGCTGGTTCCACGCGGGATTGGCGCCCCGCGATTTCGGGCCCCCGGGCAGCGCGGCGTAGCGGGCGCCTTCTACCGCCGGCCGTTGTAGCAGAGATTGGCGAAGGTGGTGCCGTCGTCGGCCGGCTCGAAGTCCAGCGACATGTAGTAGTCCTTGCGCGGCGTGAAGTGGATAACCTCTTTGCCGCCCGTGGCGAACGACTTGTCGGGGGTCAGCGTGAAGCGCTTCATCGCCGCGGTCATCAGGTTCAGCTTGTGCACGCCGAACGCGGCCACGCAGCAGCGCGGCTTCAGGCTGTCGTAGAACACCAGCATCTGGTCGGGCGGCGCCTCGGGCGTGGTCCAGGCGAAGTCGAACCCGCCGCCCAGCATCGCCGCCTGCAGCGGCTTCCATTTCTGCTGCTGCGCGCGGGTCAGCATGTCGGTCGGCTGGGCGCGGGTGTTGTAGCAGGCGTCCGAGAACGACAGGGTCAGCTGGTTCTCCAGCACCTTCTTGTCCTGGTCCCAGGCCTCGAGCGCGGGCTTGCCGGGAAACGCGATCTGGACCGGCCGGCGCGCCTCGCGCGGCTGGGGGCCGCCGAGCTGCGGCACCGGCGCCGCGGCCGTCTGCTCTCGCGGTCCGCCCTCGGGCCTGGGCGCGGGCCGCGCGGGAGCGGCGGCCACCGGCGGCACCTGCACCGGCTTGCTGTCGCTGACCGACACCGATACCGGCGCCATCCGGCTGCTGTCGGCGCTGTGGCGCATGCGCAGCGTGGCGGTGCGGTTGTCGTACAGCAGCGAATAGACGCGCGCGCGCAAACCGCTCTTCACCTCGTCGCTGGCCAGGTTCAGCGGCAGGCGCGCTTCCAGGATTTTGACGAACGCCGCCACGTCGACGGTCTGGACCACGATGCCGCAAGTATTGCCCTTGGCCCCGATGCCCAGGATCATCGAACCGTGGTCCGACGGCACGTACCACGCCTCGTCGCTGCCCAGCCGGCGCACCACGTCGGGCTCGACCGGCGCGTATTTCATCTCCTTGGCGCCGTCCTTCACCAGCTTGGGATTGGCCAGGTTGGCCAGGCAATGCACGCGGAACCCGTCGAACGCCTCGTTCGCCATCGCCTCGGCGGGGTCGACGGGTTTCACCGCCGCCGCCGGGGGCGGGGCGGGCTTGGGCAGCGCCGGCATCGGCATGGCCGGCGCCGAGGGGGGCGCGGCCTGCGCGGGCTGGACCTGGGGCGCCTGGGGCATGGGCTGCGGCAGGGCGGGCGGCGGTTGGTTCTGCGCCAGCGCGACGGGCGCCAACAGGGCGAACGGCGCGGCGACCAGGCCCAGCAGGGCGACAATGGACCTCGGCGCGCAAGTCGCGGTCATGGCGAATTCCGTGGGGGCGAATTCCAAGCGGTCGGGATTCGAGAGCTTACGCCCTTTGCTTCAAGCACGCGACCGGCAGGCAAACCCCCGCGCCTTTCCGGCAACGACGAAGGAATCATGGACGCTGGCGGCGGGTGTGACAAGCTTCGCGCCGCATCGCCGGGCGCAGGCTTGATTTTCCAGGCGAAATCGCGCGGCCGGGCCCGATTCGGTGGCCCCGGCGAAGGGCTTGATCTACACTGCGATTCGCTCGAAAGCTTTGGAAAGGAACGCGCCCCGGTGCCGTTTGGTCGGCCGCGCCCCATCGGCTCGACGCGCGGCCGCGTTCTCGCCGCCGCGACGGGCGCGGCGCTGGCTACCGCGCTGGTCGCGGCGCTGCTGGCGGCGGCGGCCCAGGCGCAGGCGCAGAATCCGCGGTTTTTCCGCATCGGCAGCGGCTCGACCTCCGGCTCCAACTTCGCCGCGGGCGGGGCGATCGCCAGCATCATCTCCAACCCGCCCGGCTCGCGCCCCTGCGATCGGGGCGGCAGCTGCGGCGTGCCCGGCCTGGTCGCGGTGGCGCAATCGACCCAGGGCTCGGTCGAAAACGTGGCGCTAATCGCCAAAGGCGCCATCGACTCGGGCCTGGTGCAGGCCGACGTGGCGTATTGGGCCTATCACGGCACCGGCCCCTTCGCCGGCAAGGGCGCGACCCAGAACCTGCGCGCCGTCGCCACGCTCTATCCCGAGTACGTCCACATCGTCGCCGCCGCGAAGGGCGACATCAAGGCGATCGGCGACCTCAAGCTCCGGCGCGTGTCGCTGGGCGAGCAGGGCTCGGGCACGCTGGTCAACGCGCGCGCGATCCTCAAGGCCCACGGCCTGGAAGAGCTCGACGTGGTTCCGTTCTATCTGCAGCCCGGCTCGGCGGCCGACCTGCTGGCCAAGGACGGGCTGGACGCGTTCTTCGTCAACGCCGGCCTGCCCGCGCCGGTGGTGGCGGAGCTTGCCAAGTCGATGCCGATCCGCCTGCTGCCGGTCGAGGGCGCGGCGCGCGACCGGCTGCGCCGGGACTATCCGTTCTTCTCCTCGCGCACGGCTCCCGACGGCGCCTATGCCGGCGTGGCCAAGTTCGAGACCGTGGCGATCTTCACGCAGTTCCTGGTGGGGGCCGAACTCGACGACAAGCTGGTCTATGGCATCGCCGCGGCGCTGTGGCACCCCGGCGCCCAGAAGCTCCTCGAAACGGCGGGAAAGATCGCCAGCGGCATCGCGCGCGAGGCGGCGCTGGAGGGCCTGGGCGTGCCGCTGCATTCCGGCGCGGCGCTTTGGTATTTCGAGCGCGGCATGATCCAGGGCGACCCGCCGCGCAACCGGCCCTAGGCCGCCATCAAGCCGCGGCGATCCACTCCCGCATCGCGGGCCAGGCGGCCACCGCCTCGATATACGCCGTCGACACCGGATCGACCGCGACGCCATAGGTGGTGAAGCGCGTCGTCACCGGCGCGTACATGCAGTCGGCGATCGAGAACAGCCCGAACAGGAACGGCCCGCTGGCGGCCCCTTTGGCCTTGGCGCCGAAATCCCGGCGAGAATCGTTCCAGATCCGGGTCACGCGTGCGATGTCGGCCTTGAGCGCCTCGGTCATAGGCGGCGTGGGGTGGCGGAGCTTCACGTCCATCGACATGGCCGCGCGCAAGGGCGCGAAGCCGCCATGCATCTCGGTCGCCGCGCAGCGCGCCGCGGCGCGCGCCGCCAGGTTCGCGGGCCACAGCCCGGCCGCGGGGAAGATTTCGGCCAGGTATTCGCAGATTGCCAGCGATTCCCAAACCGTGACGGGTCCGTGCTTCAGGATCGGCACGAGGCCGGCCGGCGAGTGCTTCAGGATCTTCGCCCTGGTGTCAGGCCGGCGCAGCTCGATCAGTGTTTCCTTGAACTTCCGGCCGGTCGCCTTCAG
>JBQTIS010000221.1:0-2845 GCA_052387895.1 Rhodospirillales bacterium
TTGAACGAAGACGCCCCCAACCAGGGGCATCGGATCAAGAAGGTCAGGGGCGGGCGGCGCAAGGTCGCCGCTTCGCAGGCACGGACCGGCGACGGGTTGGGAATGAATAGGTAAGTCGCAGCGCGCCCGGCGCGCCGGCGGGCGGTCCCGGTTTCGGGACCGGCGCGCGGCGGCGTCCCGGCGGCGTTGGCGCATATCGAACCCGAGGAGTGAACCGAAAATGCCGAAACAAAGCCAAACCGCCGCCGAGCAGCTTGCCTTCGCCGTGCCCGACTTCGAGCACCTGTCGCGCATGTATTCGGGGGGCGCCGAAAGCCTGCTGCAATCCGGCAACGCGCTCATGAAAGCCGCCAGCGAGCTCAACGCCGAGATCCTGGGCTTCACCAAGCAGCGCCTGGACGCCGGCCTCGCCGTCGGCCAGTCGCTGGCGAAGTGCAAGACCATGCAATCGGCGCTGGAAATCCAGATGGATTATGCGCGCACCGAGGCGCAGATCTATCTCGACGAGGCGCGCAAGCTGGTGGAGATGGCGACGCAGGCCGCGAACGACGGCATCAAGCCGCTGCGCGAGCACGCCATCAACGGCGACGGCCAGTCCAACGGCCAAGGGCGCGCGCACGCCAAGGCCAAAGACTAGCCCCCGGGTTCCGACTTCGGCTCTTGCGCGGAACGCGGCGGCGGGGCGCCGAGGCCCCGTTGCCGCGTTCTTTTGCTGTCCGGGCTATCCGCCGCGCGCGCCGCGGGGTTTCAGCCGCCGCCGCAGTCCGCCGAGCGCCCTGCGCCAGCCGCCCGCGATTCCCAGCCGCGGCTTCGGGTCCAGGTTCAGGCCCACGCGCGCGACCTGGCTTCCCACCTTGTCCAGCACCACCAGCTCGATGGCGCCCAGGCGTGCCCGCGCGCCGCGGCCGGGATTGGCGCCCAGACGCTTTTCCAGCGCCTGCATCAGGCTCAACGCCTCGTCGCCGGCTTCGAGCGCGATGCCGTAGGCCTGGCTCAGCTCCCGCATGGTCTGCGCCGCGTCGATCACGAAATCGCCCGCCCCTTCCGGCAAATCCGAGGCGGTCGAGGCGAAGCGGCGCGAGAACCAGCGGTCCACCGCCAGGTTGTGCTCGGGCGGGGTCAGCACCAGCGCCACGTCGCCGGCCGCGAGTCGCTCCAGCCCCTCGGGCGCCAGCACGCTGTCGCCGCGCAAGACCGACATCACGCGCGCGCCCGCGGGCAGGCTGAGCTCGGCCAGCTTGCGGTCCGTGGCGCGGCTGTGGGGCTTGACCTGGTAGGCGATCAGGTCGCGGTCCATGCGGTGGATCAGATCGACGTCGAGCCGGGGCGCGGGCTCGGGCTCGGGCGGCAGCGCCACGCCCAGCCAGCGCGCGACCACCGGCATGGTCCAGCCCTGCGCCGCCAGCGACACCAGCACCACCACGAACGCGATCTTGAAATAGAGGCGCTCGGGATCGAGGTTGGCCAGCAGCGGGATCAGCGCCAGGAAGATCGGCACCGCCCCGCGCAAGCCCACCCACGACACGAACAGCTGCTCGCGCAGCGTGAAGCCGAACGGCGCCAGGCACAGCGTCACCGCCGCCGGCCGCGCCGCGAGGGTCAGCACCGCCGCCACCATCAGGCCGAAGGGCGCGGCGGCCGGCAGCGCGCTGGGCGTGACCAAAAGGCCCAGCAGCAGGAACAGGCCGATCTGGCCGAGCCAGGTCATGCCGTCGAAGAACCGGCCGACGAGCTGGAAGGCGCGCACGCGCCGGTTGCCGAACACGATGCCCGCGACATAGACCGACAGGAACCCGCTGCCGTGCAGCGACTGCGCGCCGCCGAAGGCCAGCATCGCCAGCGCGAAGGCCAGGATCGGATAGAGCCCGGCCGACATCTCCAGCCGGTTCATCAGCCACACCAGAAGGAACCCGCAGGCCAGCCCCACCGCCATGCCCACGCCCATCTGCTGGACGAATTGCAGCAGCACGCCGAACCCGAGCGTGTCGATGTTGAGCCGCAGCAGGTCCACGAACACCACGGTCAGGAACACGCCCATCGGGTCGTTGGCGCCGGACTCGACCTCGAGCGTGGCCTTGAGCCGGTCGAAAAGGCCGATGCCGTGCTGGCCCAGCAGGCCGAACACGGCGGCCGCGTCGGTCGAGGCGACCATCGAGCCGATCAGCCAGGCGCGGCGCCATTCCGCGCCGAAGCCCAGCATCAGCACGCCGGCGACCACGCCGGCCGTCAGCACCACGCCCAGGGTCGCCAGCACCAGCGACGGGCCCCAGGCCGCGCGGATCGACGCCATCGGGGTGCGCAGGCCGCCGTCGAACAGGATCACGGCGAGCGCGATGCTGCCGGCCAGGAACGCCAGGTCCGCGTCGTCGAAGGCGATGCCGCCGGGACCGTCCTCGCCCGCCAGCATCCCCAGCACCATGAACACCAAAAGCAGCGGCGCGCCCGCCCGGCGCGACACCAGGCCAGCGAAGATGCTGGCCAACAGCAAAAGCGCCGCCACCACCAGCCAATGGAACTCGAAATGCATGGGCTGCTTGTATCACAACGCTAGCGCGCGGCGGCAAGGCCGGGGCGCTACTCGGTCCCCCTCCCCCTTTCCCCCTCCCGCCTCGCGCGACTGCCGTCGCGCGGTGGGAGGGGGACTCTCCATCATGAGTCCCCCCTCCCTTGAGGGAGGGGGAAAGGGGGAGGGAGACCCGACTCGAAATGCCGCCCGCTAGAAGCTGAAATTGGGCGGCTCCCATCCCGCCAGCCATTCCTTCAGCGGCATGATCGCCGGCTCCTTGCCGTTGTCGAGGAACGACGAGTCGACCGCCCACAGCTCGCCGCTGCCGGTATCGGCCAT
>JBQTIS010000222.1:0-6402 GCA_052387895.1 Rhodospirillales bacterium
GCGGCGCGCGGATCGTTCCGTAGGATGCGCGCATGGCGCACGCCGAATTCGTCCATCTCAGGGTCCATTCCGCCTATTCGCTGAGCGAGGGCGCGATCCGCATCAAGGACCTGGTGTCGCTGTGCAAGGCCCACGCCATGCCGGCCGTGGCCGTTACCGACACCGGCAATCTGTTCGGCGCGATGGAGTTCGCGCTCGCGGCTTCCGGCGCCGGCGTGCAGCCGATCATCGGCTGCCAGGTCGCGGTCAAGCGCGAGGACGGGCAGAAATCCGCCGGCCACGCCGCGGCCGGCAACGGCGCGGCGCACGCCCATGGGCCGGCGCCGCCGCCCGACCAGCTTGTCCTGCTGGCGCAGAGCGAGACGGGCTACAAGAACCTGATGGCGCTGGTCAGCGACGCGTTCCTCGGCGGCGCCGACCACGAATCGCCGCAGATCGCGCTGGCGGCGCTCGACGGCCGCGCCGACGGGCTGATCGCGCTGACAGGCGGCCCGGCGGGGACGGTGGGGCGGCTGTTGCTGGAGGGCCAGCATCACGCCGCCGAGGCGATGCTGGACCGGCTGCAAGCCCTGTTTTCCGGCCGGCTCTATGTCGAGCTGATGCGCCACGGGCTCGAAGCCGAGGCGCGCATCGAGGCGGCGCTGATCGAGCTCGCCTACGCGCGCGGCCTGCCGCTGGTCGCTACCAACGAGTGCTTCTTCGCCGACGCGGGGATGTACGAGGCGCACGACGCGCTTTTGTGCATCGCCCAGGGGCGCATGCTGTCGGACGGCGAGCGCCGGCGCGCGACGCCCGAGCACCGCTTCAAGTCGCCTGCCGAGATGCGCGCGCTGTTCGCCGATCTGCCCGAGGCGGCGGAGAACACGCTGGCGATCGCGCGGCGCTGCGCCTTCATGCCCAGGCCGGTGAAGCAGATCCTGCCGACCTGGACCGACGAGGGCGAGGCGGGCGAGCCGGCGGCGCTGCGCAAGCTGGCGGAAGAGGGTCTGGAACGCCGCGTGTCGTCGCAGGTCTATCCCGCGGCCGAGGCGGCCGCCGGCGGCTAGGCCGTCGTCCGCGTGGCCGCGGCCCGGCCCTATCGCCAGCGCCTGGCATTCGAGCTGGACGTGATCGTGAAGATGGGCTTCGCCGGCTACTTTCTGATCGTCGCCGACTTCATCCAATGGGCCAAGCGCCAGGACATTCCGGTGGGCCCGGGCCGCGGCTCGGGCGCCGGCTCGGTGGTGGCGTGGTCCTTGACCATCACCGACCTGGACCCGTTGCGCTGGGGGCTCTTGTTCGAGCGGTTCCTCAATCCCGAGCGCGTGTCGATGCCCGATTTCGACATCGATTTCTGCCAGGACCGGCGCGACGAGGTGATCCGCTACGTCCAGGCGCGCTACGGGCACGACCGCGTGGCGCAGATCATCACCTTCGGCAAGCTGCAGGCGCGCGCCGTGCTGCGCGACGTGGGCCGGGTGATGGCGCTGCCGTTCGGCCAGGTGGACAAGCTGTGCAAGCTGGTGCCGAACAACCCGGCCAGCCCAGCGACCTTGCAGCAGGCGATCGACCGCGAGCCGGCGTTGCAGCAGGCGATCGAGGACGACCAGGCCGTGCGCCGGCTGTTCGACGTCGCGCGCAAGCTCGAGGGCCTGTACCGCCACGCCTCGACCCATGCCGGCGGGGTGGTGATCGGCGACCGGCCGTTGCAGCAGCTGGTCGCGCTGTACCGCGATCCGCGCTCGTCGCTGCCGGCCACGCAGTTCAACATGAAATACGTCGAGCAGGCGGGGCTGGTGAAGTTCGACTTCCTGGGCCTCAAGACGCTGACGGTGCTGCAGCACGCCGTGCGCCTGATCGGCGAACGCGGCCACGCGCTGTCCCTCGGGCAAATTCCGCTCGACGACGCCAAGACCTACGCCATGCTGGGCCGCGCCGAGGTCACCGGCGTGTTCCAGCTGGAAAGCTCGGGCATGCGCGACGTGCTGCGCAAGCTGAAGCCCAACCGGTTCGAGGACCTGATCGCGCTGGTGGCGCTGTACCGGCCCGGCCCGATGGACGACATCCCGAAATTCATCAACGTGAAGAACGGCGTGGAGCCGGTGGACTACCTGCATCCGTCGCTGGAGCCGATCCTGGCCGAGACCTTCGGCATCATGGTCTATCAGGAGCAGGTGATGCAGATCGCCCAGGTGCTGTCGGGCTACACGCTCGGCGCGGCCGATCTGCTGCGCCGCGCCATGGGCAAGAAGATCAAGGAGGAGATGGAAGCCCAGCGCAAGAATTTCATCGGCGGCGCGGTCAGGCGCGGGGTCGAGCCCGGCCAGGCCGCCGGCATCTTCGACAAGGTCAGCAAGTTCGCCGGCTACGGCTTCAACAAGTGCCACTCCGCGCCCTATGCGCTGATCGCCTACCAGACCGCCTATTTGAAGGCGAACCATGCGGTCGAGTTCCTGGCCGCGTCGATGACGCTCGACCTCGGCAACACCGACAAGCTGAACGCGTTCCGCCAGGAACTCGACCGCATGGGGATCAAGCTGCTGCCGCCGGACGTCAACCGGTCGAATTGGGATTTCGCGGTCGAGAACGGAGCCGACGGCAAGGCGGCGATCCGCTACGCGCTGGCCGCGATCCGCAACGTGGGCGAGAAGGCGATGCGCGAGCTGGTGGCCGAGCGCGCGCGCGGCGGCCGGTTCCAGAACCTGTTCGACATGGCGCGGCGGCTCGACTCCAGGACCGTCAACAAGCGCATGCTGGAAAGCCTGGCCGCCGCCGGCGCGTTCGACGCCATGAACCCGAACCGCGCCCAGGTGTTCGCCGCCGCCAATTCGGTGCTGCGCCACGCCAGCGCGGCGGCCGACGAGCGCGGCAGCGGCCAGGTCAGCCTGTTCGGCGGCGCCGGCCAGCCGGCCGAGGCGCCCAGGCTGCCGGCGGCGACGGACTGGGCGCCGCTCGAGCGCCTGGCGCGCGAGTTCGAGGCGATCGGCTTCTATCTCTCGGCCCATCCGCTCGACGCCTATGGCAAGTCGCTGCCGCGCCTGGGCGTCACGGCCTATGCCGATCTGCGCGAGCAGATGCGGCTGCAGCGCGGCACGCGCTTCACGCTGGCCGGCATCGTCGCGGGCCGGCAGGAGCGCACCTCGGCGCGCGGCAACCGCTTCGCCTTCGTGCAGCTTTCCGACCAGAGCGGCCTTTACGAGGCCACGGTGTTCTCGGAGGTGCTGTCGGCCGCGCGCGAGTTGCTGACGGCGGGCAAGGCCGTGGTGCTGACCGCCGACGCGCAAGCGCAGGGCGACGACCTCAGGCTCACGGTCCAGTCCGTGCGTGCGCTCGACCAGCTCGCGGCCACGGCGGCGGCGGGGCTGATGGTCTACTTGCGCGATCCCGGGCCGCTCAAGGGGCTCGACGGCATCCTCAAGCGCGACGCCAAGGGCCGCGGCACGGTCAGCCTTCTGCTCGACATGCCCGACCGCGAGGTCGAGATGAAGCTGCCCGGCGGCTTCGCCATCACGCCCCAGGTGCGCGCGGCGCTCAAGGCCCTGCCCGGCGTGGTGGACGTGCGGGAGATATGAGGGTATGCCCCAGGCTAGTATGATAAGATCGCGACCACCCAAGGAGGGCCGGGAATGGAGCGCGGTCACTACGTCATATCCGCGGAATGGGATCCTGAAGCCAGCGTCTGGGTCGCCAGCAGCGACGACGTTCCCGGACTCGCCACCGGCGCCGATACGCTGGATGGTTTGATCGCCAAGCTCAAAGTGGTGATTCCGGAACTGCTGGAAGCAAACGGAATTTCGCCCCAGACGAGCGGCGGAGAAATCGCCTCTTAGCCCAGGCCGCTCTTGCGGCGGTCGCCAATCTCCGCCCTCGACGGGCGCGCGGATTGGCGCTAGGAACGGCAGGCGCGCCCGGGGCGGCGCGGCTTTCAAATCGACGGCGGGGAACGCGGCGTTGAGCGAAGCCGAGGCCAAGCGGCGGCTTTCGACCATCCTTTCGGCCGACGTGGCGGCGTTCGACCGCCTCAAGGCCGCCGGCGAGGGCGAGGCCCGCGCGCGCCTTGCCGCCGCGATGGACGCGCTGGCCCAGCGCATCGCCGCGCATGACGGCGCGGTGCTCAGCGCCGCCGGGGGATCGCTGGTGGCGTCGTTCGACAGCCCGGTCGAGGCGGTGCGCTGCGCCTTGGCCACGCAGCGCGCGATGGCGGAGGAGGAGGAGGACGCCGCGCCCGACCGCCGGCTCTTGTTCCGCCTCGACGTGGACCTGGGCGTGGATCTGGGCGACGGCGGCGGGCCGTCCGCGCGCGGCGCCGAGGCGGCGGTCGAGCCGGGCCATGTGCTGGTCTCGGGGGCGGTGCGCGAGCAGATTCTCGGCAAGATCGACCTGGACGCCGAGGGAGTCGACGTGAGCCGGCATGGCGCGGCCTGGACCATCGCGCCGCCCAGGCCGGGCCAGGTGCCGACGATTCCCATTCCCGCGGCCAAGCCCGCGCCGCCGCCCGACCGCGAGGCCTTCGCCGAGGACCGGCGGTTTCCGCTGCTGCGCCTGTCGCTGGCGGCGGCGGCGCTCGCCGCGGCCGCGGCGGCGTATCTCGCGTTGCTGCGGACCGGCCCCTTGCCCGAGGCGCCGGAATCGACCCTGGCCGCGCCCGCGCCGCCCGCCGCGCCCGGCCGCGTCGCCGGGCCGACGCTGCCCGGACGGCCGTTCGCCGCCGAGCAGGTGCCGTTCGTCGACGCGGCGGACCGGGCGCGGCTGCGGGCCGAATACATGCCCGCCGCGCCCCATAAGGCGATCGCGATTTCGCGCGGCAACGCCAGCTTCTGGTACGTCCAGGGCGCGGCGAGCGCCGGCGCCGCGGGCGAAGCCGCGGTGGACTCGTGCCGGCGCAACGCCCCCGAGCCGTGCGAGCTGTACGCCCTGGGCAACGACCTGGTGTGGGAGCGTCCCCTGCCGTCCGTGCCGCCCCGGCCCTGGATCGCGCCCGAGGGCGAGCGCCTGGAAACCCCGTTCGATCCGGCGCGCGTGCCCCTGACCGGCCCGGCGATGCGCCAGCTGCTCCAGGCCGAATACGCGCCGCGCCGCCCGTTCAAGGCCCTGGCGCTGGCGCGCAGCGGCACGGTCGGCTTCGCCACGCGCCGGCCCACGCCGGACGACGCGATGCGCGCGGCGCTCGAGCAATGCGGCGACCTTACCGGCACGGTTTGCGCGGTGGTGGCGCTGGACGACCGGTTCGTGGCGGCGATTCCCGAGACCATGCGCGTGACCGGCCTGTTCCGGCCGGAGCCGCTGCCGCCGTTCGCCGCGCCGGACTACAAGCGCCTGGCCGAGCAGTACCTGCCGCTGGGCGGCTGGAAGGCGGTGGCGCTGGGCAGGGCCGGCCGGATGGGCCTGGCCGCCGGCCACGCCTCGGAGCAGGCGGCGATCGACGCGGCCCTGGCGGATTGCCGGGCGGCCAAGCCGCCGAGCGCCGGCCCGGGCGGGGTGGCGGCCGCGGTCTTGGGAAACATGCCCCCGGATTGCGCCGTTTACGCCCTCGGCATCTTCACGGTCGAGGCGAAGTAGGCAGACCGTTGGATCGATCACGGTGCGGGGCGTGGACAACTGTGCGATAATCGCGCCTGCGATGAAACCGGCAAGAACAGCGATAAAGAAGCGGGGCAAGTCGATCACTGCCGAAAATCTCGGCTACAAGGTAGTGTTCGATTGGAGCAAGGCGGACGGCGTTTATCACGTCACCTGCCCGGCGCTGCCGCCCGTGGTCACCTACGGCCGGACCTATGGGGAAGCGCGCGCCATGGCGGCCGAGGCCATCGAGCTGTGCCTTGAGGTCATGCGCGAGCGGGGCGAGCCGGTCCCGAAGCCGGACATGCCGAAGCGGCGTCCAGGTCGGCGAATGCTTCTTTCTTCGTCCCCCCTCCCTTGAGGGAGGGGGGAAGGGGGAGGGGGCGAGAAGAAGTCGAGTCGCGGCGACGCCACCAACACGAAACTGCGATGCGGCCGGCGCGCTGGGGAGGGGGGACTCAATCAATAGGCGGCGCACCGAACCCGATAAACCGGACAGCCGTATCAGGGGCAGTCATTATTTTCTCAGCCGTATGGTCGCCGGCCGACGCCGGGATGTCGTCGTGCCGTGGCATGGCGGCGATCTGCCCAAAGGCACACTTAAAGCTATACTGAAGCAAGCCGGCATAAGTCCCTAATATTTCATACGATTTATTTGATCGTGGCGCACGGCCATCGGGCCTTGCCAAACCCCTCCCGACCCTCTATCACGACCGCCACTTCACACGCGGGTTTGGCGGCTTCGGGTGTTCCGACGGTCGCTCCGGTGTCCGCCTTCGGCCCCCTAAGGGCTGGGGCGGACGGCGCCCGCGGAGGATCAACCGGAGAAGGAGCAAAACGGCATGTCCATGCCGACGTTCACCC